>JAIECC010000229.1 GCA_029068665.1 Lachnospiraceae bacterium | reverse complement strand
GAAGAATGGATATATGTACCTTTAAGAAAATATAGTACAAATAATGGTTTATCATAAATATTAATAAATAAACGATAATAAAAATAAAAAATAATTGACACATTAAAAGTAAAAGGTTAAGATAATCCTAAGGAGTCTGTTGCCATGAGCCTTTGATGCAGGAGAGGGGCATCCCTGCATGACAGAAAGGAACTCAATGAATACAGAAGAATTTAATCTGCACCCGGAGGAAGTGAAGGGAAATCTCTGTGATTTTGCCCTGTTCCTATCCGTTATGCGGTACAAGGAAGCCTATGAGTGTTTACTCAGCATCATTCTGGATGAACCGGATTTCACATTGACGGAGGTAAGGGTTGAGGAAGTCATAATGAATCAGAAGGGCATGCGGGCAATCCGCCTGGATGCATGGGCTTTAGACAGTAGAAATCGTCAGTTCAATACGGAGATGCAGAATGATTCCACACAGGATGATGAACGGAGACGGGCAAGGTTTTATCAGAGCCTGATGGATTCTCCGATTCTGAAATCGGGAAAGCAGACCAGATATAGGCAGCTTCCGGATACCGTGATAGTATTTATTACGGAACAGGATATCTTTGGATATGATCGGGCAATGTATACCTTCACGGAGCGGAGTAAAGAGGAACCGGATTTGCCATTAGGTGATGGAACGGAGAAAATATTTCTCAATATGAGCAGTCGAAACGGACGACCGGAGTTGGTGAGCTTGTTACAGTATCTGAAGGACAGCCGGTTGGATAATCCGAATATAACAGTGTCAGACCCCAGATTAATCCGCCTAGATGAGATATTCAACGAAGTAAGACAATCAGAAGAATGGGAGGAATGTAAGATGACGATTATGGAATATGCAAAGAATATAGGAATTCAGCAGGGAGTGGAACAAGGGATATCTGTTTTTATTGAGACCTTTCAGGAACTGAAAAAAACCACGGAAGAGACCCATGCAGTTATAATGGAGAAGTTTGCTTTGAGCAGAGAGGATGCAGATACATACATAGAGAAATATTGGAAATGATAAACAGAGGTGCGCAAGGTTTTATTAGTGTCTAATGGGATATAGAAAACATCTGTATATTTTATCGCAGGTGTTTTTCTTATTTTTAATTTGCGTACCTTTCTGACTGGAAAACGAAGTACATTGTAACTTTATCAACCATTGTATAAAAGACAAGAAATCAAGCTCTTTTGTACAAAATATATAAGGAAGGAGGTAAAAAAATTGAATATGAAAAAATTGGGTGATGAAGTAGAAGCATTGACACTGGGTGAAGCCATACGGTTAGTTAGAACCGTTAAATGCATTCGCCAGGCTGATTTTGCCAAGTATCTAAACATCACAGCAACGGCATTGTCCAAACTTGAGAGCAGCGGGAATGCCTCGGTAGAAACGATAATACGTTTTTACTATATTTTACAGAAGTTTTTGGAAAAACAGTCTGAAAATGAAGTGGAAATCATCCAGAACTACGCTATTAAGAAGGTGAAGGATAAGATAGTATATCCGTTGATTCAGGATGTTCTAAATCCTGATATGGAAATATTTACGGAAGGTAATACCTTTGCAGATACTATAGAAATGGCAAGAGATGCGATAGCTTACGATTTTCCTGAGATCAGGAAAATCGTAGAAGTAGGTGTAAAAAAACAATTCTAGATTATGAATTAACCACATTTTATCCCAGTTACTGATATTCTGCTTTATCTATTTTAACAAAAATATGTGAAACGCAAGCAAAATGGTATATGATACAAATGAAAGGAAGCTTCCGCAGGAAACACCTCTTGCATATGGTTCTCTCACCAAAGAGCAGTTTGATTCAGAGATAGAAAAAGGCATGATGGATATACGGGAAGGCAGGGTATATACAGCAGATAATGTGGAAGCTGAAATGAAACAGCGGCAGGGATATCCGCAGGAAGTTAAGTGAACCGGCAATTGAATATTGACCGACGGAAAACATCTGTACATTTTATGGCAGGTGGTTTTCTTGGCTCAATTATGAAGCGGAACACGCAGGAATTAATGTTTCAAGAGTGTTGCAGGAAGCATTGATGGATATACTGAATGCAAAGAGAAATATATAGTATAAATAATAGTTTATCATAAATATTAACAAATATATAATAATAAAAACAAAAAATAATTGACATATTAAAAGTAAAAGGTTAAGATAATTTTAAGGAGTCTGTTACCATGAGCCTTTGATGCAGGATAGGGGCATCCCTGCATGACAGAAAGGAACTCAATGAATACAGAAGAAGAATTTTATCTGCATCCGGAGAACATGAAGGGAAATCTCTGTGATTTTGCTCTTTTCCTATCCGTTATGCGGTACAAGGAAGCCTATGAGTGTTTACTCAGTATCATTCTGGATGAACCTGATTTTACATTGACGGAAGTAAGAGTTGAGGAAGTCATACTGAACCGGAAGGGCATGCGGGCAATCCGTTTGGATGCATGGGCTTTAGACAGTAGAAATCGTCAGTTCAATACGGAGATGCAGAATGACTCCACACAGGATGATGAACGGAGAAGGGCAAGGTTTTATCAGAGCCTTATGGATTCGCCGATTCTGAAATCGGGAAAACAGACCAGATATAAGCAGCTTCCGGATACGGTGATAGTATTTATTACAGAACAGGATATCTTTGGATATGATCGGGCAATGTATACCTTTACGGAGCAGAGTAAAGAGGAAACAGGGCTGGCATTAGAAGATGGTACAACGAAAATATTTCTAAATATGAGCAGTCGGAACGGACGACCAGAGTTGGTGAGCCTGTTACAGTATCTGAAGGACAGTCGTCTGGACAATCCTAATATAACAGTGTCAGACCCAAGACTAATCCGTCTGGATGAGATATTTAACGAAGTAAGACAATCGGAAGAATGGGAGGAAGGTAAGATGACAATTATGGAATATGCAAAGAATATAGGAATTCAGCAAGGAATAGAGCAGGGGATGGCAAGAGGAGTGGAGCAGGGAATATCTGTTTTTATTGCAACTCTTCAGGAATGGCAGAAAACCATGGAAGAAACTCGTGATTTGATTATGGAAAAGTTCTCTCTGAATAGCGAAGAAGCTGATACATACATATCAAAGTATTGGAAGTAAAACATTTTACACACAAATGAATGAAAAGAAGTGAAAAAAGAATGCTGTACTGTTATCAGATGAAGCATTCTTTTTTATATTTCTAAATATATAC
>JAIECC010000228.1 GCA_029068665.1 Lachnospiraceae bacterium | reverse complement strand
CCAGAATGCCCTGCTTCAATATATGAAACAGCAGTTTAGTAAAGGAGAGGATTTTGCTCTTTTGATTATGACCTTTCCGGCTTCTCTGATTCACGGCAATCTGGAGGAAGAGCAAGCAATTCGAATGGAAATTCTCCAATATATCGCCGGTATCCCGGATGCCATTGCATTTAAGGGAAGCGAGGAAGAAATTCTGCTTGTATTTCAAGATCAGGAACAGGCAACCAAGGTGGAGGCCCAGTTGGATGACCGTTTTGATGAGGGCTGGGGCAGGAATAAAAGTGTAATCATTCATCCGGAGTGGATGCTGATTCCAAGTGTCAGTGATGTGCATCAGGCAGAAGATATTTTTCCATATCTGCAATATGTAAAGCAGAATAGTATGGATTTTGCAGAAAGCGGAAGAATCCTTCTGGATAAGGATATGACAAACCGGATGTATGAGGAGCGTCTGGTTGAACAGCTGCTGGCAGATGCCATTCAAAATGACTGGGTTGAGGTCTATTATCAGCCCATTTATTCCATTAAAGAAAAGCGGTTTGTCTCAGCAGAGGCATTGATTCGTATTGTTGAAGAGGATGGAACCATCGTTCCACCGGATACCTTTATTGGTATTGCTGAAAAGAATGGTATGATCTTGAAGCTGGGTGAGATTGTGTTTAAGAAGGTATGTCAGTTCATATCCCAGAATCATCCGGAAGAATTGGGAATTCGCTACATAGAAATCAATCTGTCAGTGGTTCAGTGCTCCTATGAGCATCTGGCAGACAGTTTTATTGAAATCATGGAATGGTATCATATCAATCCTGCTATGATTAATCTGGAAATTACGGAATCCGGCTCTGTGGGAACCACAAAAACCTTATTAGAAAATATGAATAAGTTGATTGAATACGGTGTCAAGTTTTCCCTGGATGACTTTGGAACCGGACATTCCAATCTAAATTACATTGTGGATATGCCGGTGGATATCGTGAAGTTCGACCGGAGTATGATTGTGTCTTATTTTGATAATGGAAAAGCAAAGTATGTCATGGATGCCGCCATGCATATGATTCATGGAATGGAGCTTCAGATTGTTTCGGAAGGGATTGAGACAAAGGAGCAACTGGAAACCATGGAGGAACTGGGCATCAGTTATATTCAGGGATATTATTTTTCAAGACCGGTTTCTTCGGATAATTTTCTTTCCTTCCTTGAGGAAAATAATGAGGATGAAGTGATTGTGGCAGGAGATTGATACGGATAAAGGATGAATGGACATGGCAAATATCTATATTGATCAATATCATAGCGGAGTGTACCGAAGGGTAATCCAATGTAATTCGGGTGAGAATCTTTATGAGGTTCTCACCCGGAATGGCATTCAGCTTCCTGGAGCCGTATGCAGAGGGGGCGGTGTCTGCCGGGGCTGTCAGGTATATATCGCGGAGGAAGGTATGGAATGTCTTGCCTGCCGCTATACGGTTAATTCAGATGAGCTTCATATTACTTTGCAGGGGAAACTGAGCGAACAAAGTATTTTGTTGACGGATGGGGTTCAGAATTCATCGGAACTTCAGAATACTTCTGAATCTGAGGAGGTTCCGAAAGGGGAGATTCGGGAAAAAGAGAAGAATTCCCCCCTTGGAATAGCGTTTGATATCGGAACCACCACCATTGCCTCTGCTCTGGTGGATTTGGAAAGTGGTAAGATTTTGTCTCAGGCAGGCTGTCTGAATCGTCAGGCAGAATTCGGAGCAGATGTGGTATCCAGGATTCAGTATGCGTTTGTCCAAGAAGATAACCGGGCCGGTTTAGAGAACATGCATAACTGTATCCGGATGGATATTGAACGTATGCTGCAGCATTATATTGCAGAGGGGTATACCAGAGAACGAATCAAACGGCTTGCCTTCAGCGGCAATACCACCATGATTCATTTTCTGTTGAAGCTGTCTGTCAACGGTATGGCAGGTTATCCCTTTACACCGGAGCGGTTGGACGGAGAACGGCTGCTTTATCAGGATATGGAGATTTTGATTCTGCCGGGAAAATCAGCCTTTGTAGGGGGAGATATTGTATCCGGTGTCCGGTATCTGAATCTGGGAACCCATAAGGACTATGATTTGCTCATTGATCTGGGAACCAATGGTGAACTGTGGCTGCTAAATGAGGAACAGGGGGTATGTACCTCTACCTCCTGCGGTCCTGCCTTTGCAAACAGCGTTACTAAGGGCAGCATCCATGGAACTTCTCTGCTGGACGAATTAGCCGGGGCTTATCGAAAAGGAATGGCAGATTCTACCGGACTATTGCAGGGAGAATATTTTGAAAAAGGGATTTCCTGTGGAGAAATCCTGATTACCCAGGATACGATACGTCAGATTCAGTTGGCGAAGGCGGCAATTCTGACCGGCATTGAACTGGCGGCATATGAGCTGCGGTTGCCTCTGACGGATATTACCCATGTTTATCTGGCAGGAGGCTTTGGCTTCTATCTGGACCTGGATTCTGCTTATTGTCTGGGAATGTTTCCGGAGGAATTCCGTGGAAAGGTGGAACGAGTTGGGAATACCTCTCTTTCCGGTGCCATTCGGACGCTTATGCATCCGGATGATATGTTAGAACTGCCAAAGGTATTGAAGGAAAGTAAGGTAATGGACTTATCCTTAGACAAAAATTTTCAGGAATTCTTTTTACACCATATTGAATTTCCGAAACTATAAAAAGGGGAACAAAGAAGATTACAGGAGGACAAAATGTTAGAAAAACTATTCAAACTCAATGAAAACAAGACAAATGTAAAAACAGAGGTGCTGGCAGGAATCACTACCTTTATGACTATGGCTTATATCCTGGCGGTAAATCCAAGTATTCTGGCGGCTGCGGGGATGGATCAGGGAGCCGTATTTACAGCTACCGCTATTGCATCCATGCTGGGAACCCTTTGTATGGCATTGTTTGCCAACTATCCCTTTGCCCTTGCTCCTGCTATGGGATTGAATGCTTATTTTGCCTATACGGTAGTGCTTGGAATGGGATATTCCTGGCAGACCGCTTTAACCGCTGTATTTGTGGAAGGTATCGTGTTTATCATTCTTTCCATAACGAATATACGGGAAGCGATTTTTAATGCCATACCAAAGAATCTGAAGGCTGCTGTTAGTGTGGGTATTGGTTTATTCATTGCCTTTATCGGACTTCAGAATGCGAATATTGTGGTTGGTGGTGCCACTTTGGTAGAACTCTTTTCCATCGATGGATACAATCTTGCTAATGGTGCGGCAGCCGGTTTTCATGATGTGGGAATCACCGTGCTTCTGGCTATTATCGGCGTTATCATTACTGCCATTCTGGTAGTAAAGAATGTAAAGGGTAATATATTATGGGGAATTTTGATTACCTGGATTCTGGGTATGCTTTGCCAGCTTGTAGGCCTTTATGTTCCAAATCCGGAAGTGGGCTTTTATACGTTGTTCCCGGATTTCAGTAATGGTCTTGCAGTTCCAAGCCTTGCACCGATTTTCTGCAAGCTGGATTTTAGAAATGTAATTTCTTTGAATTTCCTGGTGGTAGTATTTTCCTTCCTGTTTGTGGATATCTTTGATACCCTTGGCACCCTGATTGGTGTTTCTACCAAAGCAAATATGCTGGATGAAAACGGAAAGCTTCCGAGAATCAAGGGAGCACTTATGGCAGATGCAGTAGCCACTACAGCAGGAGCTGTACTGGGTACCTCTACTACAACCACCTTTGTGGAAAGTGCTTCCGGTGTAACGGAAGGTGGACGGACAGGACTGACTTCTGTGGTGACTGCTATATTATTCGGACTTTCCCTGCTGTTGTCACCAATCTTTCTTGCCATCCCGTCCTTTGCAACGGCACCGGCGTTGATTATTGTAGGCTTCTATATGTTGAGTAACGTGGTTAATATTGATTTTAAGGATTACAGTGAGGCAATTCCATGCTTTATCTGTATTGCGGCTATGCCGTTCTTTTACAGTATTTCAGAAGGAATCTCCATGGGTGTGATTTCCTATGCTGCAATTAATCTGATTACCGGAGAGTTTAAGAAGAAGAAAATCAGTGTCCTGATTTATATTCTGGCCGTATTGTTTATCCTTAAGTATATCTTTTTATAAGAGTTGTTATTGCAGAATATAATAAGGGATTGTAAACAGGTATGAATATATTAAATGTAGAAGGAATTTCAAAGGTCTATGGAGAAAAGACCATATTTCAAAATGCAAGCCTTGGCATACAGGCTCATGATAAAATTGGTATCGTAGGTCGGAATGGAACAGGAAAATCCACCCTTTTGAAGGTGATTGCCGGCTTAGAGGCACCGGATGAAGGCAGGATTGTCCGTTCCAACCATATCCATATGACCTATCTGCCCCAGCATTTTGACGGTTCCGGACATTCTACCGTCCTGGACTATGTTCTGTCACAGGCAAAAGTGGATATCACGGATGTACGGGAAGAAGCCAATGATACTGCGGAAGCGGGAGAGGAGTCTTATACGGAATGGGTCAATCCCACAGATGCTAAGCGGCTTTTAGCGAAGCTGGGTATTGTGGATACTGCTCAGCTTCTGGATACTCTGTCCGGAGGGCAGAAAAAGCGGGTTGCTCTGGCAAAAGCCTTATTATATCCTACGGATGTGTTGTTATTGGATGAACCCACCAATCATTTGGACAGCCAGATGATTGAATGGCTGGAAGGATATCTGCAGTCCTTTTCGGGTGCCATTTTTCTGGTAACCCATGACCGGTACTTTCTGGACAATGTTACCAATCGGATAGTGGAATTGGAGCAGGGACATATCTATTCCTATGATACGGACTATGCTGGATATCTGGATTATAAATGCCAGCGGGAGGAAATGGCCCTTGCCACAGATGCTAAGCGGCGAAATCTGCTTCGAAATGAACTGAAATGGGTGATGCGTGGTGCAAAAGCCCGTTCTACCAAGCAAAAGGCACGCTTACAGCGGTTTGAAGAATTAAAGAATACAGCGGGAGTTTCAAAGCAGGAAAAGATAGAACTGGAATCCATGGCATCCCGGCTGGGAAAAAAGACCATTTCCCTTCATGATATTTCTAAGACCTATGAGGATAAACCAATCCTTTCTCATTTTAATTATCATTTTATTCGAAATGACCGGGTAGGTATTGTAGGAAGCAATGGCTGCGGAAAAACTACCTTACTGAAGCTGATTACGGGAGAACTTCTGCCGGATACCGGATTTATCGAACAGGGAGAAACCATCCGCATCGGGTACTTAAGTCAGGAGCCCGCATTCATTGCGAAGGATATTCGTGTCATTGATTCAGTTAAGGAGATTGCAGAATATCTGCCTACTGCCAATGGACGGATCTCTGCCTCCAAGCTGTGTGAGCGTTTCTTATTTACACCGGATATGCAGTATACTCTGGTAGGAAAATTATCCGGCGGAGAGCTTCGGCGGCTGTATCTGCTTCATGTGCTTATGGGTGCACCCAATGTATTGATTCTGGACGAGCCTACCAATGATCTGGACATTGATACCCTGAATGTGCTGGAGGATTATTTGGAGCATTTTGAAGGGATCATTCTTGTGGTTTCTCATGACCGGTATTTCCTGGACCGAATCGTAACCCGTATCTTTGCTTTTGAACCGGACGGTCTGCAGCAGTATGAAGGCGGCTATACGGATTACTACTGGAAGCATCAGGAACGATATGAAGGGGCTGAGAAGGATTCTCAGGCGGCTCAGAAGCCTTCCAAAGGGAACGGAAATGAGAAGGCAGATGGAGCTTCAGAGGAAAAAACGTCTTCTGCGAAAACGGCAAGAACACAGCATGATAAGAAGCTTAAATTCACCTATAAGGAACAACGGGAATACGAGACCATTGATGATGACATCGCAGAGCTGGAAGGGAAGATAACTGAGCTGGAAGCACAGATTACCAGGTCTGCTACGGATTTCGTGAAGCTGACTGAGTATACCAGCCAGAAGGAAGCGTTGGAACAGGAATTGGAAGAGAAGATGGAGCGCTGGGTATATCTGAATGATTTGGCAGAACGGATTCAGAAGGGG
>JAIECC010000227.1 GCA_029068665.1 Lachnospiraceae bacterium | reverse complement strand
AGTGGATGTCCGAAAGTAGCCTAGTGAAAAGAACTTCATTAACGAAATGATTGATATTTATACGCAACGCAAGCGTGATAACAAATAGGTATAGTTGAAAGGAGATAAAAAAATGGGAATTAAAACATATAACCCATATACACCTTCCAGAAGACATATGACCAGTTTGGATTTTGCAGAAATCACCAAGACGACTCCGGAAAAGTCGTTGACGGTTTCCTTGAAGAAAAATGCTGGTCGTAACAATCAGGGAAAGATTACAGTTAGACATCAGGGCGGTGGTTCCAGAAGAAAATACAGAATCATCGACTTTAAGAGAAATAAGGATGGTATTCCGGCAAAGGTTGCCTCTATTGAATACGATCCGAACAGAACCGCTAATATTGCATTGGTTAATTATGCAGACGGTGAGAAGGCATATATCATTGCACCGGTTGGATTAAAGGTTGGCGATACCATTATGAATGGTGCAGATGCTGAAATCAGAGTTGGCAACTGCCTGCCGCTGGAAGCCATTCCGGTTGGTACAGAAATCCATAATATTGAGCTGTATCCTGGCAAGGGCGCACAGTTAGTACGTGCAGCCGGTAATTCTGCTCAGTTGATGGCTAAGGAAGGAAAATATGCTACACTTCGTCTTCCTTCCGGTGAAATGAGAATGGTACCGATTATCTGCCGTGCAACCATCGGTCAGGTTGGTAATATTGAACATGATCTGGTTAACATCGGTAAAGCCGGACGGAAGCGCCATATGGGTATTCGTCCTACTGTCCGTGGTTCGGTTATGAACCCTAACGATCATCCACACGGTGGTGGTGAAGGTAGAGCTCCTATCGGACGCTCCGGTCCATCCACACCTTGGGGTAAGCCTGCTCTTGGTTTGAAGACCAGAAAGAAGAACAAGCAGTCCAACAAGTTGATCGTAAGAAGAAGAAACGGAAAGAGTATGAAATAGGTTAAGGAGGTAATCGAATGGCACGCTCAGTAAAAAAAGGACCATTTGCAGATGACTATTTGCTGAAGAAGATAGATGCGTTAAATGCTGCAAATGATAAGCAGGTAATTAAAACTTGGTCTCGTCGTTCTACAATTTTCCCATCATTTGTAGGCCATACCATTGCTGTATATGATGGAAGAAAGCATGTTCCGGTATATGTGACAGAGGATATGGTAGGACACAAGCTTGGTGAGTTCGTGGCAACCCGTACTTACAGAGGTCATGATAAGACAGAAAAGAAGGGTAAGAGATAAAAAGATTTTGAAAGGAGGCAACATCCATGGCAAAAGGACATAGATCCCAGATTAAGAGAGAGCGGAATGCAAATAAGGATACCAGACCTTCGGCAAAGGTTTCTTATGCCAGAGTTTCTGTTCAGAAGGCATGCTTCGTTCTTGACGCAATCAGAGGCAAGGATGTACAGACAGCACTTGCTATCCTGGCTTATAATCCAAGATATGCATCAAGTGTAATAGAGAAGCTGTTAAAGTCTGCAATTGCAAATGCAGAGGTTAATAATGGTATGAAAATGGAGGATCTTTACATTGCAGAATGTTATGCAAATAAGGGACCTACCATGAAACGGGTTCAGCCTAGAGCACAGGGCAGAGCTTATAGAATCGAAAAGAGAAGCAGTCATATCACCATCGTGCTTGATGAAAAGAAATAGGAGGTCATTATGGGACAGAAAGTTAATCCTCATGGTTTAAGAGTCGGCATCATCAAGGATTGGGATTCCAGATGGTATGCTGACACAAAGAATGATGAATTCGCAAATAATCTTGTTGAAGATCATAAGATTCGTGAATTTTTAGGCAAGAGACTGGCAAATGCCAGCGTATCTAAGATTGAAATCGAACGGACCACAGACAGAGTCAAGGTTATCGTTCAGACCGCAAAGGCCGGTGTTGTAATCGGTAAGGGCGGTGCAGAAATTGATA
>JAIECC010000226.1 GCA_029068665.1 Lachnospiraceae bacterium | reverse complement strand
GTAATAAATTGTTAGCTTATATGGAAAAGGTATATGGGAAAGATTTTGAAATCATAGAAGAATTTACATATATCAGCTATACAGATGGAGACCCGGATGTACAGCGTGAGATACAGTGTCCGGCAGTAGAATTGCAGGATAAAGAAAATAGTGAAATCAGATGTTTTGTATATGCATATCCTTTGGAGAGAGGAGGCTGGACTTATGAGAATAATTATTCCAGGAAGATACTGCTGTACTGCATACAACAGGAAAATCTTATGATTAAGAATGAAGATGAATGCAGATCGGTTACTTCATTTGCCTATCCTCGCCTTATATTGGAAAATACGGATGAAACGGCACAAAAGTTACAGAATATGGTTATTCAGTTTAATGAGTTTTATCAGTATAATAATAAATATTTCCATGACAGCGGAAGTGAAATGTTTGAAGTAGAAGGAAGTATTTATATGAAGAGTATTTTGGCGGGAGATATCAGTGACCGTTGGCTGGAGGAGACTGGAAACTTCTGCTATGATACGCCCATAGAAAAATATAAGGCTTTTTTAGAGGAATTGGAGCAGGAACAAGAAGGGGATCAAAAAGATGATGCTTCTCTGGTTCTGTTAAATCAGGTGAGGGATGACATTCAACTGTATGGCGTTACCTTTGACACTGCATCTGCAATGCTTCTGTATGTAGATGGAGAGAAGGTATTCATTGACCATAGCTTTCAGAATCTTTACAGGGAGTACCCACGAGTGTATTGCGGTGATTTGGATAATGACGGCAGGGAGGAAATCGCAATCAGCTATCGGACTGCTACAGGCAATCCGGGAAGCTGGTATGGCTTATCCGTCTGTGACTACGAGGACGGATGGAAGGTTTGGGATTATGAGAGTTGGCAGCAGGATGTAGAAGCCCTGATTTGCTATCAATGGGATGAAGCATCAGGCACAGTGCTGTTTCTGGATGAATCAGGTTCTGTTCTGACAGAGATTGAACTGCCGGAATGGACAGAAAACTATCCCTATACAGGAAAAGTTGATTTTGGAAATGACATCCGGTTCAATGCGGAGAAAATGAAGTTGGAGGTAGAGCCCTGGATATTGCTGGAGAATTCCCTGCCCTATGATCCCATTGTCATTTTATTTGATATTCATTATGAGAATGGTGGATTTGCAATAGAGGTAACGGATATTCTGGACCGCGAAGAGTATTATAATCAGGGAGTATGGAATCAGGATGGAAATGTCGGGGAAGAGACAGAGGAAGATTCCCAACAGCAGGCAGCAGAGGAGGAGTATGTTTCCTCCATGGAGGGGATTGAAGCATTGGGACTGCCGGAGGACATGCTGGCGTTTTGGCTGGTATTGACCGGCAGGAAGCCATTTGTCAGTGTGGAAGAAGACTATCAGGAATTCTACTGGGATGAATATTGCTGGCGGTTTGGTAAACCGGACTATCCTTATAAAGTATCTGAATATATGCTTGTAGATATGAATGGGGACGGAGCAAAGGAAGTTGTAATGTATTGTCAGCCGGAATCCACACAGGTGCTTTACTATGAAGACGGAGTGGTATATAACTATCAGTTTGCTTTTCGGGGCATGAAGAGGATTCACACAAATGGAGTCTATGAAGGTTCCAATGGTGCGGCAAGTACTATATTTCTCAGACTTACAGAATTGAATTCTCACGGCTATGAAGAAGAGATACTGGCATTTTGTGATGATGGAAATTATGAAATTGGAGGAGTGGAAGTATCACAACAGGAATTCAGCAACTATGCATTACAGACCATAGAATCCGTTGATCTGGCAGAGGAATTTACGGAAGCTATGCTGGACACTTATCTATTGGGGGATTTATCAGAAGAAGAGCGTTTTATTGTAGAGCATATACCTGTGGATGAGAGGAAGACTGTAACGATGAATGAACCGGGCAAGGGGAACCACAAGATGATGTTCTGGCTGGTGGCAAATAGTTGGTGGAAGTTTACAAGTACGGATGACAGGGATTACAGGGAACAGGAGTTTTATCTGGAGGATTTTCGAAGATTTCTTGGAGACAGTGAACCGGATTATCAGGTTGAACGCTTTGCATTGGTTGATTTGGATGGTGACGGCAGGGATGAAATGATTCTGTATTGTTACCCGGATGCCATTCAGGTATTACATATGGCAGATGAAATGTATCATCCGGAATTTGGATCTCCTTATGGAAGAGTCGTATATAGTTATCAATGGAAGGCCGGAGATATAACGGGAATCCGTACCAATGGAATTTATTGCAGATACGGAGGCAGCTCCCGATTTGCATATTACAGGATAACGGAATTCAATGCCGAGGGATATGCGGATGAACTTTTGGCAAGGAGCTTCAATGGTCATTATGAGGTGGAAGGGCAGGAAGTGACGGAGAAGGAATTCTATGATTTTATTCAATCATTGGAAGAAGAGCGAATAGAGTTTTATGATTTTACAGAAGAGAATCTAAGAAAATATCTATTAGGAGAATGACCGACATGAAGAAAATCACGGTATTGTTTATATTCATTACTGTCAGTCTTTTAAGCTTCTTTGTCCTGTTTCCGAAAAACTTTGGTGAGCACACTCCTATATGGGAGTTGAAGGAACGGTGCTTTGGAGAGGAATATGGTGAATTGCGGTCACAATACTTTATTACCTTATCTAATAGTAAATTGTGGTATGAAACAAATAGCATTTTTTATATCTGGAACGACCATGATGCATTTCGTATAACAGAGGTTTATCTAATGGTTAAGAAGGATATAGCAGAGGATTGCAAGATTAGAACTTCCGGGATCATTCGGTGGGAAAAGCAGAGCCATATTCGGATTGAGGCAAGTGCATTGACAGAGGGTGGATTATCTGTCCGGGTAGGTATGCATGAATACCGTTTGGATGAAACATCAGACTCCATAAATGATTTTGAGGCAGAGACAAAAATGGATGCAGAGGAATTGCTGGATACCATTGCAGAAATTCGCCGGGAATATAGATCTGCCCTTCAAACACTAAGTGAAGCAGAATATCAG
>JAIECC010000225.1 GCA_029068665.1 Lachnospiraceae bacterium | reverse complement strand
CTATATAATACCAATATCTTATAGTCAACATATCGGCTCCTCTTCAAAAATTCTTGTCATGTTATCATTTTTTTCACTAATTCCACCATTTTTGGTGATGACAACTCTTCCGGAGCATCAAACATCTGATTGCGCAATTTCGTCCGTGCTATCTGATACTTCTGATCATAATCCTTCCCTGAGCAACAGGCATCCTTGATTGCCCGCATTAAATCATCCATGGTTTCCACCTTTTCACCCGGTGTAGCATCATCATAATTCCAATAAAGTTCACGGGAAGCCCGTTCATATTCCTCCCGGTCATAGTCAAAGAACAGGATTGGTTTGTCCACTAATAAAAAGTCAAAATATATAGATGAATAGTCCGTAATCAATACATCCGAATACTTCAAAACCACATAAGGGTCAGAATCCGGATCCAACATCAGGATATTGTCATACTGAATGGCAGCAAATTCTCCTTTATGTTTAGAAAAAGGATGCTGTTTAATACAGAACAGGATATGTTCTTTCAATAAAAACTCTGCAAAAACATCCAGATTCATAATATCAAAAAACTGACTCTGACTGTCCCGATAGGTAGGCATATAATAAACGATTTTTCCGTCAGAATATTGCTTTAAAAATGCCTGTACCTTATCCAGTTCTTCCTGTTCGCCCGGAAGCAGAACATTTTGAATGTCATCCGAAATCAAATAATCATTCCGCGGATATCCACATACAAAAACATTGTTTGGATTACGAAATGCAGATTCAAACAATGGTTTTAAATATTCCGATGTTGCAAGAATGTGGTCGGACGGCTTCTCACTGGAAATATTTCTGGGCTGACACTTCCACTTTTCCCATCCGTTTTTCGGATGACGGAACTTGTCCATACTATTGTCGGCCTGGATTTTTTTCAATGGAATTCCATGCCACATGTCCACCTTCACAGCCCCTCCGCTTTGTGGAAAGTTAATGTCCTTTGAATAGTGGTCATACAAATATACCTTACCTGTCAAGGCATACCAGATTCCCTTAAGGGAATGATAATAGTACGCCTCCATGCCTGCATCTGATAAATGCTTCACAATTGTCTTGTCCTTGCTTATCCAAATCGGTCGAATATTCAATTCTTTTTTGTGCTGATCACAATATTGAAACAGATATCTGGGATTGTCAGAAAACCGATTTCCCAAGGTACTGCCAAAGAGCCAGATTCGTTTATTTCTTGGCATCAGATAGGAAAGCCAGTAAATCGGAAGCACCAATAGCTGGCTCCAGTATTTGATTCGTTCTATCAGCTTCTGCATTCTGTCTCCCCTTCATCCTTCACTGTTTGTTATAATGATTTTCTCAAACTTCTTCTTATACAGCTCGATTCTTCAATAACAGTTCTGCCGTTTCCCGTATCACTCCGGCGCCGCCCTTTGCCTGTGTCACATAATCCGCCGCTTCCTGTACCTCCGGAATGGCATCTGCCGGACAACAACTGAATCCGGCTTTTTGCATAGCTGCCAAATCATTTCGGTCATCTCCGATATATAATACGTTTTTCCATTCAAGCTGCAGCTTCCGGCACAAATTGTCAATTACCAAGACCTTATCTGAGCAGCCTTGTTCTATAATATCCAGTTTCAGTTTTTCTGCTCTGCGTTTATTCAAAGCCCGGTCTTCACCAGTTACAATTCCAACCAAAATTCCCTGTTCCCGCAACAACTGAAAACCCATACCATCCCTGGTATTGAACTTTTTCATCTCATCCCCATGCTCAGAATAATACATGCCTCCATCCGTCAGACATCCGTCGCAATCCGTTAAAAACAGCTTAATATCAGAGAACTTCCCCTCCGACGGACGAATCCCCTTCTTCTTCATCAATGCCTCAATGGTAATCCAATCACTGGGTTCATCGATTTCTAAAAAAGTATCCTCACTCATTTCCACTGCTTTTATATTACCGGAAATCCGATTCCTGCTCTGCATTAATCCTTTACGGGAGGTAATATAAAATGCCCCGTTTTCCACCAGGTCTCCGGCAAAGTCCTGTCTTCTTGGCCGATGGAATACATCATAATTCATTGGCTGTACATTCCCTTCCGGATCCTGCTGCCACCGGAAGCGCTTCTGAGGCACTACCGATAATACACTATCTGTATCCTCCTCAGCAAAACGTTCAAAGCCCCGATTCAGGTCCTCACCGGAAAGCAGTGGAGAGGTTGCCTGAATCAGCGCAATCGTATCAAAATCATACTGTTGGGCAAATTCCAGCATGGCAAATTCCGTAGATGCCGTATCAGAAGCAGATTCTGCGGATCTTCCAATCACTTCGGCTTTCGAAAACAATGCCTCTTCTTCACCCTTTTGAAATTCTTCTACCGCCTGTCGAATTTCCTTGCTATCCGTGGCAATATAGACCCGATCCAAATACTTACACATACAGGCTGCACGTACCACCCAGTAAACCAATGGTCGTCCATTCAACAATTTAATATTTTTCAGCGGGATGGACTTACTACCACCTCGTACCGGAATAAATGCAACATTCATAATCTATGCCTCTCTATCCTATCTCCATCAATGTCCTCTCAGCTTGGTTCTGGCTGCTGCTTCCCCTTCATAAATGTGTTTCTCACCATCACCAATCGCCTGTACAATACTACTGATTCGCTTTTGAAGCATATCCATAGCATGTACCTCTAAGCTGGCCTTCTGGTCTGTTCCCCACATATCATGAGATAAGGTAATATGGCGTTCAATCACCTTTGCTCCCAAAGCTGCTGCCACTACTGTTGGTTCCAGATTCATCTCATGACCACTGTAACCAACCAGACAGTTATATCGTTCCTCCAGTGTTTTCATAACACTTAGATTCAATTCTGCATTGTCAGCCGGATAGCTGGAATTGGTATGTAATAAAATATAATCTCCATTTCCATATTTCTCCAGCATTTCTACCGTCCGATCCGTTTCTTCCAAAGTACTCATTCCGGTTGAAATAATGATCGGTTTTCCTGACTTACAGGCTTCCTTTAAAATATCCTCGTTATCATTGGTCGCAGATGCAATCTTAATAAACGGAACATCGTACTGCAGTAAAAATTCTAAGCTCGGCATATCCCATGGAGATGCACTCCAGGCAATCGGTTTCTGCTTACAATAATCATCAATCGTATCGTATTCCGGTTTTTCAAACTCAATGTGCTTCTTATAATCCAAATATGTAATCCTGCCCCACGGAGTATCCCGCATAACATTTTTTTGTGCTTCCGGAACAGCAATATCCGGACAGCGTTTCTGGAACTTTACCGCATCCCAGCCAGTTGCATTCGCCGCATCAATCAACTTCTTTGCAATCTGCATGTCCCCATTATGATTAATGCCGATTTCAGCAATTAAGTATGGTATTGATTGTTTATTAATAATCCGATTTCCTAATTTAATTTCCTTGTTTGCCATGACCCCTTCTCCTTTCAAGTGTTTGCATACATTATACCATAT
>JAIECC010000224.1 GCA_029068665.1 Lachnospiraceae bacterium | reverse complement strand
CTTCAGCACCACTCCCATCTTTTTCAAGCTATCAAAATCAAGACTGCCGTATCTTCTTGCATGCATGATCCGCCCTGCTGACCGGGGACCGATGCCCGGTGTTCGGAGCAGCATATCGTAGGATGCTCTTTGCACCTCCAAGGGAAACAAATTCAAATGCCTTAATGCCCAATCACATTTCGGGTCTAACTGCTCATTAAAATTAGGCTTCTCCTCAGACAAAAGCTCATCCGCCTGAAATCCATAAAACCGGAGCAGCCAGTCTGCCTGATACAGGCGATGCTCACGTAAAAGCGGGGGTGTGGTTCCAAGACGGGGCAGTGCCGCATCCTCGTTAATCGGTATATAAGCAGAGAAAAATACACGCTTCAGATCATAGCTCTGATACAGCTTCTGGGTTGTCTGAATCAATGTATAATCGCTCTCTTCCGTGGCCCCGATAATCATCTGAGTACTCTGTCCTGCCGGAGCAAAGCTCCTGGTTTCTTTCCCTTGCTCTACAGGTACAAGCCCCTTTCCCATTCCGGAATCGGGAACCAGGCTGTTCTCCTGCTTGGTCACAAAACGATTTCCGGAAAAAATACTTTTTTCAAGATATTGATTGCCTCCGCTTCTCTCCATTCGTGCATCCTTGCCTATAGCAACCCTGTGCAGGGCAATCGTGTCCCGCACCTTACCCATAGGTTCCAAAATGGTCTTAAAATTCTTGTTGGGTGCCAGCTTTGATAAACTCTCCTCTGTTGGAAGTTCAATATTGACACTGATTCTGTCTGCCAGGTGTCCTGCCATGGCAAGCAACTCATCCGATGCACCGGGTATGGTCTTGACATGGATATATCCGTTAAAATAATATTTGTTCCGAAGCAGATACAACGCCTCGCACATCTTCTCCATGGTATAGGTGGGATTCTGAATCACACCCGAACTTAAGAAGAGACCTTCGATATAATTTCGCTTATAGAATTCTACCGTAAGTTCACAAATCTCCTCCGGCGTAAATGTTGCCCTGGGAATATCGTTGGACTTCCTGTTGATACAATACTTACAATCATAGACACAGTGATTCGTCATAAGTATTTTCAACAGAGAGATACACCTGCCATCTGCTGCAAAGCTGTGACAAATTCCGCACCCTACGGTATTGCCAAGGAATCCTTTCTTTCCCTTTCTGTCCGAACCGCTGGATGTGCACGCCACATCATACTTTGCCGCATCCGCCAATATTTCTAATTTTTCCTTGGTTGTATAACCCGTCACAATTTCATTCATGCACTCATTATACGAACATTTGTTCTATTTTGCAAGCACTTTTTACTACTAAAAGTAAAACAACTCTTCAACTGTTTTTAACCACTTGAAAACTTTTTTTCAAAATGGTATTATAATGATACAAAAAGAAAGCACCCACTCCAAAGTGGATGCTCCGAGTTCAGACTAAGAAATGTCCTTACGGACAACGCCTATCCTGTGGGCTGACAGGATAGGCATTTTTATTTTTACTTACTATTTCTCTTATTGAGAAAGGCAAGCAACGCAACAATTAAGCTACCAAAGGACATTAGCAATGCTAGTATCCCAATGAAAATCGAAATGATCTCATAAGCTGTCATCGGCGCCACCTCCCCTCATATGTATTCCGACAAATCGGTAATCATAAACTCGGGAGGCTGCCAACCTGTCATGGGTGCTTTCCGTGAAAATATTTACCATGACTTCGCTCTGCTTCATCATGGGTCGCACACATTCGCCAAATGTCTGCGACCCAGCCACTTGGCTCATTGTGTTCACATATATTGTACCACACACGCAGGTGAATAACAACATATTGGTATAATTTTATTTTATTCTTTTGACAAAATTCAATTATATATAAAATACAAACAATGCTTTCTCTAGCACAATTCCCCATGCTTCTCGTAATGAGCAATCCGTTTAATCTGATTGTCCTCATCCACAAAGACCACCTGAGGTTTCTGTTCCTTTGCTTCCTCCGGTGTCATTTCCGCATACGCCATAATAATCACATGATCCCCTACCTGTACCTGTCTGGCGGCTGCCCCGTTCAGACAAATCATTCCGGAACCCGGCTCTCCGGCAATCACATAGGTTTCAAATCGGTTTCCATTTTCCACGTCTGCAATCTGTACCTTTTCATATTCCAAGATACCGGCCGCTTCCATCAGAGAAGAATCAATGGTAATGCTTCCCACATAATTCAGCTCTGCCTGTACCACTACGGCACGATGGATTTTTGACTTTAACATCGTTATCATCATAGGTTCTTACATCCTTTCATAAATGTGATTATCAATCAATCGGGTCTTACCAATATACACTGCGATTGCATTCAACACCGGACCTTCGATTCGTTCCACCGGCTCTAAGGTATTCCAGTCCACCAGCTCCACATAATCAATCTTTGCCAAAGGCTCCGTCTGAATCAGGTCTATAATCGCCTGTTTAATGGTTTCTGCATCCCGTTCTCCTGCTTCAATTAACTCGCTGCCCCGTTCCAGACTCTTTGACAGAATCAATGCTGCCTGACGCTCCTCCGGGCTTAAGTAAGTATTCCGGGAGCTTTTTGCCAGACCATCTTCCTCCCGGATAATCGGACAGCCCACAATCTCTAAATTAAAATTCAAATCATTTACCATATGGCGGATTACCGCTAACTGCTGTGCATCCTTCTGTCCGAAGTATGCCTTATCCGGCTGTACAATATTGAACAGCTTGCCCACTACTGTACATACACCGCGAAAATGGATGGGACGGCTCTTTCCACATAGGCCCTTAGTCAGGGTACTCATATCAATAAAGCTGGAAAAATCACTGAAATACATATTTTCCGGCTCCGGATTAAAAATCAGGTCTGCACCTGCTGCCTCACACAATGCCGCATCCCGATTCAAGTCTCTGGGATAGCTTGCCAAATCTTCTGTAGGACCAAACTGCATTGGATTCACAAATACACTGACCACTACCCGGTCATTCTCCTTTACTGCCCGATCAATCAGGCTCTTATGTCCTTCATGAAGATAGCCCATGGTCGGAACCAGACCTACAGATAATCCTGCAGCTCTCCACTCCTTTACCTGCGCCCGGACTTCATTTACTGTATGAACGATATTCATAACATATTCTCCTCTCGCTCTTTCACTCAATACTTCAGAATATAAAATCCCCAAACACAATTACTAAATTCCCCGGCAGCAAATTCATGTTCCTGTCCATCAATCACTACTGTATAAATCGGAAAGCTGTATTCCTGTTTATATAATGGATCACAGACCTTCACATGTCTGCCTGTACTTTTCCATTTGTAAGCAAATATATTGACACCAAACAAAATCGTATTTCCATCAAAACCAGTTATTTCATGCTGCCATGTTTTGGACTTCTTAATTTTCATAAATATATTCACCAGAATTCTTAATATAATTTTTCAATAATACTGTCATCTACGGTGTATTCATTTTCCTTCGCCGGAAAAGCACCACTCTGTACTTCCTCGATATACTGCCGGAAGGCATCCTTCATAATCTCTCCCACATTGGCATACCGTTTGACGAACTTTGGTGTAAAATCTGAAAACATGCCCAGCATATCCTGATAGACCAGCACCTGCCCGTCACAGCCATTTCCTGCACCGATTCCAATAGTCGGAATATCCAACTGCTCTGTAATCAATGCCGCCAGCTTGCTTGGAACCGCTTCCAGTGTAACAGCAAAGGCACCGGCCTCCTGAACCTTTTTTGCATCCTCGACTAACTGCTTTGCTGCCGCCTCGGTCTTGCCCTGCACCTTAAAGCCGCCGAAAGCATGAATGGACTGAGGGGTTAACCCAAGATGTGCCATAACCGGAATTCCCGCATTGACAATGGCACGAATCTGTGGACAAACCGCTTCACCGCCTTCCAGCTTTACCGCACCGCCATGTCCTTCCTTCATCAGCCGACCGGCATTCCGAACTGCTTCCTCCACGGATATCTGATAAGACATAAACGGCATATCAATTACTACCAACGCATTTTTTGCTCCTCTGGCAACTGCTGCTCCATGATGTATCATATCCTCCATGGTGACTGCAAGGGTATCCTCATAGCCAAGGATAACATTTCCCAGGGAATCACCTACCAGGATACTGTTTACACCAGACTCGTCCAGCAGCTTTGCCGTAGAATAATCATAGGCTGTCAGCATAGTTAACTTAGTTCCCTCTGCCTTTGCCTTTTGAAATGTTGCTACTGTATTCTTCATAAATATACTTCCTTCCTTTATTTCCCAAATTTACCCCTATTATTGAAATCTCAGTTCCATGCCGGTATAATCCCGGTCCGGATGCTTCTCCTTCGCCATAATCACCAGTTCACTGCCTACACTTTCATAGATATCTCTGGCAGTTCCGGTCAATACCGACAAATGGCGGTCAACGGTCTTGATATCATTCCGCTCAACAGGTCCGGTTAAAGCCTCTTTGCATCCCATTTCACAACCTGCCGTTACGTTATTTAGAATCAGTGGTGTTAATGCAGCGTATGCTTCTTCGTGAGTAAATCCACACTCTTCCATAAGCTGGATGCCCATATCGATTATGCCAAGGATATGATTGCTCACTAAAGAAGCGGCACTATGGTACAATGCCTTTTTCTGTGCCTTGATTCGAACCACATGATTTCCCATTTTTTCCAGTAAAGCAGTCATATGCTCTACAGCAAAATCGTCACCCTCAATGGTAAAATAAGCTTCATTTAATTTCTGATAGGAAGTATTCTTGTCGCTGAATGCGTAAATGGGATGAATGGAACACGGATGTGCCCTCTTCTTTTCAATCCCGGAAAAAACATCGGAAGATAATGAGCCACTAAAATGGCAGATAATATAATCTTGAATGTCGTACCGTGCAATGCAATCCCATACCTCCCGGATACTGTCATCCGGTGTGGTAATCCACAGGGTATCACTTGCCAAAATAATATCTGTTAAATCTTCGAAGCACTCCGTCCGCGTAAATTTCGCCGCTTCCTTTGCACTTTCATATGTTTTACTATAGTATCCTGCTACCGGTATCCAGTGCTGTACCGCATATTTTCCCATGGAACAGCCTACCTTACCGGCACCTATGATTCCTATATCCATGCCATCACCTCTTTCTATGAATACTACCAAATGATGACACATTATCCCGATGTGATTTCATTAAGAATACCACTCGCGTACAAAATACCATAAAATACTTGGAGTTGCAAGTATTTTCATTTTTTTGCAATAATTCAGCCATGCCATTCATAAGTCACCAGAACATACATGTCTGCTAATAACAATCTTTCTTCACTTATTACCATCCCTTAACTATAATACTTTTTACAAGTCCAATAAACCTCACACCAAATTACTATGCTAATTATAAAAAGAACGCTCTTATTTATAATCCAGATATTGCTTTCAATCCCTGCGAAACGAATAAACAAATAAATATATTGTACAATCGGAATCTGCAATAAACCTCGTATCATAAGAAACACCAACCATATTACACCACAAACCGTTGTTGCGATATGTTCTTTCCCAAAATGAATCCCGACTGACATGCTTAATGAAGATAACAAAAACGCCGTGGGAAAATAGGTCAACAGCAATTCAATCAATGTCATTTCATTACGAATCAAGGACACTGATGCCATACCTATCACTGCAAATATACTTACCATACCCATAACAGCGATATAACGAATGGCAAGCCATTCAAAAACGGACTTGCTTTGTGCAACAATCACATCATAATTATCATCTGATTTTGTTTTCCCCCATTCCCCGACTGCTATAGCGGCATAGAACGGAAAAATTACTTCAAATCCCACACTGCTTATATTTAAAAGCTCTCCTGCAAATACTGCAAGAAATACGAGAAAGACCACCAATATCATAGAAATAATATATAAATTACTTCCTGCGATTTTCAATTCATTCTTAATTTTGCAAATCATTCCGCCCTCCAAAATTTACGTTTCATAATCAGTAATAACGACGAACCAAACCCACAAACAAGCAAGAAAATTAGATTTGCCCATACACTCCCATAATCTATCTGTGGATATTTAGGATGTACCCAAATAAGACGAATGAGATCTCCAGACGTGATTAAATAAAATGGAGATGCATCCGCACTATTCACATAAGAGGCATTAAACACAAACAATATTCCCGCCAATAAATAAAATAGCCTTATATCCATCATTGCTGGAAACACTAAAGCAGAAAAGCTGACAAATATACTGATTGGAATGATAGATGTAATAATCACTTTACAAACCAATACAATATATTCCATAATGGAAACGTCAAGCGGTACTGCAATATAATGAACTGATACGTTGATAATGAGAAACACACACAGCATAGTTAATGTATATATAAAAGCTGCAGCTAATTTCCCCATAATATATTGCCCTTTCCGCATAGGTGAAGCCATCATCAAAGGTTTTACCCCTGTCTTTTCATCAACAGGAAAACGATTTGATAACAAAAACATTAAACCAAATGCCATGATAAGCCCATCAAAACCTATAATGCGAAAAATAAAATAAGCAGGCTGAGATAAAAATTCCAATCGTGCAATATTCGCAGCAGATGGGAAATTATCTAACAATGAAATCAGCAATGCTACAAAAAGAATTCCCCATGTGGCAAATCGTTTCATTTGCATTTTATATTCATAGTGAATAATTGATAAAACTTTACGCATTTGACTTCCCTCCCATACAATATACATAAGCATCTTCCAGAGTTGCTGTCACGACTGTTGCCAGCGGAAATGCCATATTTTCATCCATAATTTTTGCTGTCAAACCATGATTTTCGTAGGTAACAGACAGAACAGTAGCCTGTTTTTGCAATTCCATCAGTTGTTCTTCGCTTTCCAGATGTATAACTTTTACCTTTCCTTCCACACGGTTCAGAAGTGCAGCCGATGTTCCTGCATAAAATAAATGCCCTTTTCTTATTACTGCTAATTCTTCACAAATCTGATAAACATCTTCCACAATATGAGTGGATAGCAGAACTGTTTTCCCATCTTTCGCATACCGTGAAAGAACACCCCGAAAACGCACACGTTCTTCGGGGTCAAGACCCGCAGTCGGTTCATCAACCACAAGTATTTCTGGTTCTCCAATAAGTGCCTGTGCGATGCCAACCCGACGTTTCATTCCACCAGAAAGCTGTCCTATCTTTCTTTTCGAGAATTCTGACATTTCTACCTGTTCTAAAACATTATGAACCGCATCTTTATCACGCACTCCTTTTAATTCTGCCATGTAGTTCACAAAATCATAGACTGACAGAGATGGATACATCGTAAGTTCCTGCGGCAAATACCCAATCCGCTTTCTGACCTGCTCTCCTTGTGTTTTTGTATCATAGCCACAAACATGGATAGAACCGCCAGATGCCTCAAGTACCGTTACCAGTGCCTTCATCAATGTGGTTTTCCCCGCACCATTGTGTCCTAACAGACCGAATACACCACAACCTACGTTAAAAC
>JAIECC010000223.1 GCA_029068665.1 Lachnospiraceae bacterium | reverse complement strand
TAGTATATTTTATTTAGTATCCGGCTCAGATTTGTAAGAACGGAATATAGGAGTGATCAAACATGTATGAAGTATCGTTGCGGGTACAGTTCAGTGATATCGGAAAGGACAATAAGCTTCGTTTATATGAACTGCCAAAGTACTTTCAGGATTCCAGCATTGAACACTCAGAATCTTTGGGGGTTGGTATCCCTTATCTGGCACCCCGAAAGCTGGCATGGCTGCTGACTTCATGGCAGATTGAGATTGAACGGCTACCGGAATATAATGAAAGAGTGGTGATTCGTACCTGGCCCTTTGATTTCAAAGGGGCGTTTGGATACCGGAATTATGATATGATGGCAGAAAACGGTGAGATTCTGGTAAAGGCATATGCTATTTGGCTGCATACGGATATCGAAGAGATGAAGCCGGCAAAAGTCCAGGAGGAAGAAGTGGAAAAATACGGATTTGAACCAAAGCTGGATATGGAATATCTGCCGAGAAAGATTACTCTTCCTGCGCAAATGGAAGAGGTTGACCGGATTCCGGTATATAGTCACCATGCAGATATGTATCAGCATATGAATAATGCCATGTATGTAGATTTGGCTTGTGATTATATTCCGGTGCAGCAGGAAGTAAAGCGAATTCGTGTGGATTATCGGAAGCAGATGCAGGTAGGAGAAACCATGGTGGTAAAACGGGCATGGGAAGAAAACCAGTGCTTTGTGGCCTTCTATGATGAAGCAGGTGATATGCATGTGAGTACGGAATTTGTACTGGAGATGACAGGAAGGAATAAAAAATGATAGAAGTAGGAAAATGGCAGACGCTAAAAATAATTCGCAGTAAGGATTTTGGTGTTTACCTTGGAGAGCAGGAAGACTCGGAAGAGGACGTATTGCTTCCAAGAAAGCAGGTGCCGGAAGACTTGAAGACCGGAGATGAGATAGAAGTATTTATCTATCGGGATTCTCAAGACCGGAAAATTGCAACTGTAAATCATCCCAAGCTGACAGTGGGAGAAATCGGCAGTCTGAAGGTAGTAAGTGTAAGTAGTATTGGTGCATTTATGGACTGCGGATTGGAACGGGATGTATTGCTTCCTTTTAAGGAACAGACCACGCAGGTCTCTGTTGGAGAAGAATATCCGGTTTATATGTATGTGGACAAAAGTGAGCGGCTTTGCGTCACCATGCGGCTATATTCCCATTTAGATATCCAGCCTCCTTATGCAAAGGATGATGCTTTTCGGGGTGTGGTATATGAATATAAGGATCATATGGGTGCATTTGTAATTGTAGACGGGCGATATTCCGGTCTGATTCCGAAAAATGAAATCTTTCACAGAATTCAGGTGGGAGATAAGGTGGAAGGCAGAGTTCTGAATGTGCGGGAAGATGGCAAGATGGATTTGAGTGTCCGTCGTCCGGCTCATCTTCAGATGGATGTTGACCGGGACATTATCCTGCAAAGACTGGAAGAGTTAAACGGAGTGCTTCCGTTTACGGATAAAGCTTCCCCGGAACGAATCCGGCAGGAATTCAGTATGAGTAAAAATGAATTCAAGCGTGCCATTGGCAGGCTGCTAAAGGAAGGGCAGATTGAAATTACGGAGCAGGAGATTCGTAAGAAGTAGTGGCCTGGCGATTGACGTTAAGGTAAGGCTTTGATATTTGCGATAGAATTGTTGACGAATGGATGAATTTATCTTATATATAATAGAAAAAGAAAGATGGAGGACAAGAAAATGAAAACAGTTATTTCTACAGATAAGGCTCCGGCAGCAATCGGACCATACTCACAGGCCATTGAGGTAAATGGAATGATTTTTACATCAGGAGTGATTCCAATCGATCCGGCAACGAACACGCTGGTAGAGGGTGATATTACGGTTCAGGCAAAGCAGGCAATTGGCAACCTTGCAGCTTTATTAAAGGCAGCAGGCTCCAGCTGTGAAAGTGTAATTAAGACTACGGTATTTATCAAGAATATGGAAGATTTCGGGACTATCAATGAAATCTATTCCGGCTTTTTTAAGGGAGAGTGTCCGGCACGGTCCTGTGTGGAAGTGGCAAGACTGCCGAAGGATGTATTGATTGAAATTGAAGCCATTGCATTAAAAGAAGATTAATACGCTTCATCTGATGCAGAAGGAACAGGTACGAAGGAACGTACTTGAGAATCAAGAAGGATACGTTGGGAGAAATGATTATGGAAAAGAAAAAGATGGTACTGGGAGCCGGTATTTTGTTTCTGGTTCTTGTACTGATTAATATTACACTTCAGTTTTTGGATTTTAGCGGCTTACCTACATTTGCCAGTATTTTAGCACCTCAGGCATGTATTATTATACCGGTAATCCTCTATACGATTATTACAAAACAGAACTTTTTTGAATTAATTCGGTTTCGCAAAGTGAATTTCTGGTCTGTCCTGCTGATCATTCCGGTAACTTACCTGCTGAATCCATTGCTAACCTGTATCAATGCATTCAGTATGGCATTTTCTACTAATATGATTTCCGGTACTATGGGAAGTATTGCAGAAGAACTGCCATATATTGCAGGCTTATCTCTGATGGCAGTGTTACCGGCATTGACAGAGGAGATTACCTTCCGGGGTGTACTATTAAACAGCTTTCATCGGGATAGTAATCCCTGGCCGGCAATTTTGTTTTCTGCCGTCTGCTTTGGCTGCATGCATATGAACCTGAATCAGATAGCATATGCATTGGTATTGGGAATTCTGATGGGAATTATTTTAGAAGCCAGCGGAAGTATCATTTCTACCATGCTGGTACACTTCATATTTAATGGAACCTCCATTTCTCTTTTATATTTGCTGCCGAAGTTTGCAGAATGGTATATGAATCTGTTAGAGCAAAATGGTATGACTCTGGAGCAGGCGGGTCTGACCCAGCAGGATATGGATGCTTTGATGAATGTTGGTCAGAGCACGGCTTCTTCTACACCGGGGGAGATGCTTATGCTGGGAGCTATCATGCTGATTCCCGCAATCATAGGACTTGCACTGGCAGGATTATTGATTTACCTGATTGCATATCTGAATAAACGGCAGTTGATCTTAAAAGGGATGTTCATGAAGAAAAGTCCGGAACAGAAGCAGGCAATGGCGGCAGATAAAGTGCGAATTATGAATCCTGCTTTAGGAATTGCCATCGGTATTTGTGTGGTTTTTGCAATTGTAATAGAAGTTCTGCTTCGGGTAAGCAGGATGTAAATGTCAGGGTTGAAAGGAAAACACCGCTGGGCAGCGCTCAGCGGTGTTTTTAATATGTTTATTGTTCCTGATGTGCCAGTGCCGCACCTAAAAAGCCTTTGAATAACGGGTGTGGTTTATTTGGCCGGGATTTGAATTCCGGATGTGCCTGAGTTCCGATAAACCAAGGGTGGTCTTCCAGTTCCACCATTTCTACAATGTGACCGTCCGGAGAGTGCCCCACCTGTTTCATACCATGAGCAGCCAGTGCATCCCGATAATCATTATTTACCTCGTAACGATGACGGTGACGCTCGGCAATCTCTTCTGCACCATATAATTCAAAGGATTTTGAATTTTTATCCAGTACACAAGGATAAGAGCCTAAGCGGAGTGTACCGCCTAAATCCGTAACTCCATTTTGGTCGGGCATGATATGAATCACCTGATGAACAGAGCTTGGATTGAATTCGCTGCTGTTGGCATCCGTATAACCCAATACATTTCGGGCAAATTCTACAATAGTAAGCTGCATGCCAAGACATAAGCCCAGATAAGGAATCTTTTGTTCTCTTGCATACTGAATGGAATCAATCATTCCTTCGATTCCCCGGTCCCCAAAGCCGCCGGGAACCAGAATGCCATGTACATCCTTTAAGTTTTCTGCAACATTATCTTTATTAATTAATTCAGAATCAATCCATTTGATATCAACTTCTGCATCATGGGCAACTGCACTATGCTTTAAGGCTTCCACAACAGAAATATATGCATCATGCAAAGCTACATATTTTCCTACCAGGGCGATAGTGACCTTTCGGGTAGGATTCTTCCAGCGGGTCACCATATCGATCCAGTCTTTTAAATCCGGCTCCGGACAAGGCATGTTCAGACATTTGCAGGCAATGTTTGCCAAATGCTCTTTTTCCATATCCAACGGTACTTCATATAATACATCGCAATCCAGATTTTGGATGACATGAGAGGGCTCCACATTACAGAACATGGCAATCTTGCTTTTAATTCCCTGATCTAATGGCCAGTCAGAGCGGCATACTAAGATATCAGGGTGTAATCCAAGTCCCTGAAGCTCCTTTACGCTTGCCTGAGTTGGTTTTGTCTTTAATTCTCCGGAAGACTTCAGATAAGGAATGAGAGTAACATGAATTAAAATACAGTTTTCACGTCCTACATCATGCTGGAACTGACGGATTGCCTCTAAAAAAGGCTGACTTTCAATATCACCTACAGTGCCGCCTACTTCGATAATAGCCACTTCGGTTTGAGTGGTTTCCGGATTCCGGTAGAACCGGCTTTTGATTTCGTTGGTGACATGGGGAATAACCTGCACGGTATGTCCGCCAAAATCGCCTCTGCGTTCCTTCGTCAGTATACTCCAATAGATTTTACCTGTAGTAACGTTGGAATTTTTGTTCAGACTTTCATCAATAAAGCGTTCGTAGTGTCCCAGGTCAAGGTCTGTCTCTACTCCGTCATCGGTAACAAATACTTCACCATGCTGAACCGGATTCATAGTACCCGGGTCCATGTTGATATATGGGTCAAATTTCTGGCTGTGGACTTTATATCCACGTGCTTTTAACAGACGTCCCAGGGAAGCTGCCGTAATACCCTTACCAAGCCCGGAAACAACACCGCCTGTTACAAAAATGTACTTAACTGCCATGTTTCTCCTCCTATGTGCATCATGCAATATGTAAAAACGGGCTGAAATTAACGATAGTTCATACCGCTAATTAGCGCCCTGAATGCACGACATTATTGTTTTTATTATAGTGGAAGAGGAATTAATAGTCAATGAAATCTTATATTTTGTTACAGCTAAATCTTACCATGAATATTTAAATGACAGTACCGGTCATCCGTTTGATAAAAATCATGGAATATTTACATAAGTTTTACAGACTTTCCAGAACTTTTAGCTGATTTATATTATCGAAGCGAGTATATTAGACAAAGAAGTATACGGTGTCAATCAGGAATTGAAGCCGAAGGAGGATAACGATGAACGAAAACAATTCAGATAATAATAAAAGACCAAGTGGTTCCTGGAAGCCGTTGGTCATTATGCTGATTATTTCCGTAGCGCTTACTTTGTTGTTCTGGGGAACGCTGCAGCGGTATAAGCAGGGAACAGTAGAAGAGATCAAATACAGTGAGTTTATGGATATGCTGGAGAATGGTGAGATCAAATCCATTGAAATCTCGGATTCTTCCATTACCATTCATCCGGTGGAAGCCAAGGAAGGACTGGGACTTCAGAAGGTCACATATACAACGGTCCGGGTATATGACCTTTATCTGGTAGATAAGCTGGAAGAGGCCGGAGTAGAATATGGTGAGATTCGGGATAATTCCAATGCCTGGTGGTTTAATATTTTGCAGTTTTTACTTATGCTGGGTGTTATTTATCTGGTCATGACCCTGTTCATGCGGCTGGTGGCAAAGAATGGCATGATGGGCGGCGTAGGACGTTCCAGAGCCAAGGTTTATGTAGAAAAGAAAACCGGTGTTACCTTTAAGGATGTGGCCGGTCAGGAGGAAGCCAAGGAATCTTTGGTGGAGATGGTTGATTTCCTCCATAATCCAAAGAAATATTTAGAGATTGGTGCCAAGCTTCCGAGGGGTGCTCTGCTGGTAGGACCTCCGGGAACCGGTAAGACCCTGCTTGCCAAGGCAGTAGCCGGAGAGGCCAATGTTCCATTCTTCTCTTTATCCGGTTCTGATTTTGTGGAAATGTATGTAGGTGTGGGCGCATCCAGAGTCCGGGATTTATTCAAGGAGGCCAATGCCATGGCACCATGTATTATATTTATTGATGAGATTGATGCAATCGGACGGAGCCGGGATACTGCCGGACATGGCGGAGACTCTGAGCGGGAACAGACTTTGAATCAGCTGTTATCCGAGATGGATGGATTTGATACCTCCAAGGGTATTGTAATTCTGGCGGCAACCAATCGTCCGGAGGTATTGGATAAAGCCTTGCTGCGGCCAGGGCGTTTTGACCGTCGTGTGATTGTGGAAAAGCCGGATTTGAAGGGACGTGTAGATACCCTGAAGGTACATTCCAAGAATGTTAAGATGGATGAAACCGTTGACTTTGATGAACTGGCACTGGCAACCTCCGGTGCAGTAGGAGCTGACCTTGCGAATATTATTAATGAAGCGGCTTTGGCAGCTGTTAAGGCAGGCAGACAGTATGTGAGTCAGAAGGATTTATTCGAATCGGTAGAAGTGGTATTTGCCGGTAAGGAGAAGAAGGACCGTATCTTAAGTAAAAAAGAAAAGAAGATTGTGGCTTATCATGAGATTGGCCATGCGTTAATCATTGCGCTGCAGAAGCATACGGAGCCGGTACAGAAGATTACGATTATCCCAAGAACCATGGGTGCTTTGGGTTATGTTATGCAGGTGCCGGAGGAGGAGAAGTATCTTAGTACTAAGGCAGAGATGCTGGCAGATCTGGTAACCTCTCTTGGCGGCCGGGCAGCAGAGGCAATCAAGTTTGATTCCGTAACGACAGGAGCTTCCAATGATATTGAACAGGCGACGGCAAAGGCAAGAGCCATGATTACCCTTTACGGTATGTCGGATACCTTCGGTATGGTTGCGTTGGAATCTACACAGAACCGATACTTAGATGGAAGACGGGTCTTAAACTGCTCGGAAGAAACTGCAACGAAGATTGATGATGAAATCAGCCGGATGCTGAAGGAGGCTTATGAGCAGGCATATGCACTTTTGAAGGAAAATGAAGCACTGATGGATAAACTGGCTGAGCATTTGATTCAAAAGGAAAACATTACGGGTAAAGAGTTTATGGAAATCTTTAATCAGGAAAAGGGAATTCTGCCGGAGGCAGATACTGAGAAAGCATCTGAGGATTCTGCTGATGAGAAGGAACCGGAAGCAGAGACACTTCAGGATGAGGAAGGCACAGAGGAGTCAAAGGAGCCGGAACAACATGGCCCTTGGAACTTTTAAGTCTCTATTTTATATGCAAATACAATGAGATATCTCCAGTCACTGTAACCAGCGGCTGGAGATTTTTTATCTCATGAAAAAATCTGCATCACATTTAAGGATTATTTAATAATTTGGATGTTATCCTATGCTCACAGTCAAAGTCTCCGCAGCAGACATGACTTTGAGTTGCTGCCGGAGGAAATAAAAGAAAGGAGTAATTACATATATGTATGTAAGGATACTGAAAAAAGACCTAAAACGAAAGCGGACCATGAATGTAATTCTGCTGCTCTTTGTAATTCTGGCAGGTACCTTTATCTCAAGTAGTATGAATAATATCATTACACTTAGGAATGCAGTGGATGATTATTTCGAGAAGGCAGGCGCACCTGATTTTATAGCGGCTACTATGGAGAAGATGGGAGACGAGTCTATATCCGAACTTTTAGATGATATGGAGGCAGTGGAGGATTATCAATGTGAGCGAATGCTTTATTTAAATGGAGATACGATGTTTATGGGGGGAGAAAAGACTTCTTTGAGATCTACTTCTACTCCTATGCTGTCGGCGGTGGAGGAAGCTAAGATGAACTATTTTGACACCGCAAATAATCATATATTGGAGCAGATGGAACCCGGAGAAATTTATGTGGTGGAGAAGTTCTTCCAGGATAATGACTTAGCGGTTGGAGATACGTTAGAAATCTGTCTTGGAGATGTTTCAAAAACCTTTCGGGTAGCAGGAAGCTTTAAGGATGCAATCGGCGGTTCCAGGATGATGGGGCTTACACATTTTCTTGTGAGTAAAGAAGACTTTGAAGTGTTTCTGGAAGATCCTCTTGTTGCCGCTATGTATACCGGGAATATGATTTATCTGGATACCATGGACGAAGAAGGATTGAGTCAGGAGCTTAACAGCAGTATTGTTGGTATCGTATTTATGTCAAGTACAGAACGATTAAAACTGTCTTATGTGATGGATATGATAATTGCAGGTATTCTTTTGGTGGTAAGTGTATGTCTGATTCTCATTGCATTTGTTGTTTTACACTTTGTGATTTCCTTTACCATATCAGAAGAGTATAGGGAGATTGGGGTTATGAAGGCCATTGGAATCAGTAATTTTCGGATTCGTAGTCTTTATATGATGAAATATCTTATGCTTGCGGTTCTGGGAGCAGTAATCGGATTTTTTGCCAGCATTCCTTTTGGAGATATGATGCTGCAGACGGTTTTGCAGTCCATGGTGATGGATTGTGACAGTAACCGGATGATAAATCTGCTTTGTTCGGTTCTGTTGATTTTGATTATATTAGGCTTCTGTTATGTCTGTACGGAAAAGGTGAAGAAATTCACACCAGTGGATGCCATTCGCAGTGGTACGACAGGGGAGCGGTTTCAGAAAAAGGGATTTTTACGTCTGAACCGGAGCCCTCTGCACCCGGCAGTATTTCTTGCTGCCAATGATGTATGCAGTAGTCCCAGACGATTTAGTGTAGTTACCCTTGTGTTTGGACTTAGTTTGTCGTTGGTATTGATTCTTGCGATAACTGTAAGTACGCTGCAAAGTGATGCTTTGATTACCAGTTTTGGAATATCGGAGACAGATTTGTATTATGTAAATGAAGGGATTCAGAAACAGTTCATGGTGGAGAATGGAAGAGCAGTATTAGAACAGGAGCTGGAACATATGGAAACAACTCTTAGTGACCATGGTATTCCTGCTGAATGTATGGTGGAAGCAGCCATGAACCTTACGCTTGTCTACGGAGACAGGACTCAAAAAACACAGGTATTACAGGGGATTGGAACCAGGATGGAACAGTATGATTATTATGAAGGAACACCACCCCAGAATGACAGAGAGATTGCCCTGACACGAACCACAGCAGCACAGTTAGGAGCAGAGATTGGAGATACGGTTATTCTTCGTCAGGCAGAGGGGGACCGGGAGTATGTGATCACAGCATATTTTCAATCTATGAATAATATGGGTGAAGGAGCACGCCTCTATGAATCTGCACAGGCAGATTTCCTGCAGGTCATGGGTTTTTTCCCATTTCAGATTCGTTTCACTGATGATCCGGATTCTTCAGAAATCAAGGAAAGAACAGAAATAATCAAGGAAATCTATGATACAGATACTGTTTATTCCGCAGGGGAATATGTAGAGCGGCTGGTTGGGGTAGCAGATACTTTGAATCAGGTTAAGTTTCTGGTTTTACTGGTAGTTTTGGTAATTATCCTCCTTGTTACCGTGTTGATGGAGCGGTCGTTTATTGCAAGGGAACAGGGAGAAATCGCGATTTTGAAGGCTATGGGATTTCGAAGCAGTACGATAATTGCCTGGCATAGCATTCGGTTTGGAATTGTCAGTGTGATTGCAACGATTCTTTCCCTGCTTCTCATAAGGCCGCTGACAGAGTGGTCGGTAGGGCCTATATTCCGAATGATGGGTGCAGAATTCGGAGTGAAATATGAAATCCTACCTCTGGAGGTCTATGTCATCTATCCTTGTATTGTGTTGATAATTACTATGGCAGGTGCGTGCCTGACGGCACTTTATGCAAGGAAAATCAATGCATCCGAAGTTTCTGGAATTGAATGATTGTACTAAATTGCAAATGCAGTAGGAAACCATAGAAATAAATAAAGGAGA
>JAIECC010000222.1 GCA_029068665.1 Lachnospiraceae bacterium | reverse complement strand
TACCATAATTGACTTAAAACCTATTCTATTTCCTCTTCCATTCTTTCCGGCATATTCATCACCTGTCTCTTGCGGGCCAGCTCATCATTGGCAAGATATTCATCATATGTGGTCTGTTTGTCAATCAGTCCCGTATTAGTCAGTTCCATAATACGGTTTGCCGTTGTCTCCAACAGCTGATGATCCTGGGAGGAAAACAGAATCACTCCCGGAAACTTTATCATACCGTTATTCAATGCAGTAATGGATTCCATATCCAGATGATTGGTCGGTTCATCCAAAATCAGAACATTGGAGCCCATAATCATCAGCTTGGACAACAGACACCGAACCTTTTCTCCTCCGGACAATACCTTAACCTTTTTCACTCCGTCTTCTCCACCAAAAAGCATTCTGCCTAAAAAGCCCCGGACATAGGTAGCATCTTTCTCTTCTGAATATTGAGTCAGCCAGTCAACTATCACATAGTCATTATTAAATTCCTGGTTGAAATCCTTCGGAAAATATCCCTGAGAAGTAGTCACACCCCATTTATAGTTTCCCTCATCCGGCTCCAGTTCTCCGGCCAGTATCCGGAATAACGTAGTGGTAGCAATCGTATTCGGTCCCACAAAAGCTACCTTGTCACCTTTATTCACCGTAAAAGAGATATTATCCAATACCTTTACACCATCTACCGTCTTAGAAAGTTTTTCTACTGTAAGAACCTCATTTCCAATCTCACGGTTCGGCCGGAAGTCAATATACGGATATTTCCGGCTGGAAGGCCGGATATCCTCCAGTTCAATTTTTTCCAGTGCACGTTTTCTTGAAGTCGCCTGCTTGGACTTGGAAGCATTTGCAGAAAACCGCTGAATAAATTCCTGTAATTCCTTAATCTTCTCTTCCTTTTTCTTATTTGCTTCCTTCTGCTGCTTTATCATCAGCTGGCTGGATTCATACCAGAAATCATAGTTACCTGCATAAAGCTGAATCTTGCCATAATCTACATCCGCTGTGTGAGTACATACCTTATTCAAAAAATAGCGGTCATGCGACACAACAATTACCGTATTTTCAAAATCAATCAAGAACTCTTCCAGCCAGGCAATGGCATCCAGATCCAAATGGTTGGTTGGCTCATCCAGCAGCAGGACATCCGGATTACCAAATAACGCCTGGGCCAACAATACCTTAACCTTTTGAGAACCGGAAAGCTCACTCATCATCTTATAATGAATATCCGTATCAATCCCCAGACCATTCAACAGAGTTGCAGCATCCGCTTCCGCTTCCCAGCCGTTCAGGTTGGCAAATTCACCTTCCAGCTCTGCAGCCTTCACGCCATCTTCATCTGTAAAGTCTTCCTTTGAATAAATGGCTTCCTTTTCCTTCATAATGTCATACAAGCGCTGATTTCCCATGATCACAGTATCTAAAACCGGATAATTGTCATACTTGAAGTGATCCTGTTGAAGAATGGACAGCCGTTCGCCCGGGTCCATAATAATCTCTCCCTTAGTCGGTTCAATTTCACCGGATAATATCTTTAAGAACGTAGATTTTCCCGCCCCATTTGCACCAATCAAACCGTAACAATTTCCCGGAGTAAACTTAATATTCACTTCCTCAAATAATGCTTTTTTTCCCAATCTCAGTGTAACATTTACTGCACTTATCATTTTACTGCCCTTTCTTTTCTACGTTATACTTCCATAGCCTCTGCCTTCATATCCGGAATCAAAGTAATTCGAATCCGTTCGACTCTGGTCTTATCTGCCTCCAGCACTTCAAATAATGCTCTTTCATTCTGCCCTGCCTCTCCGGTTTCCGGGAGATGATCCAGCAGTTCAATCACATAACCACCAATCGAATCATAATCCTCTGATGCAAGATCTAAGCCTAATGCATCATTAACATCACCAATTTTAGCACCGCCGTCTACTTCATATTGATTTTCATCAATCTGTTTAATAATCTCTTCCTCATAATCATCATATTCATCCCTTATCTCACCTACAATCTCTTCCAAAAGATCCTCCAAGGTAATCATACCGGCTGCTGCTCCATATTCATCCAGCACAATCGTAATGGAAACAGAATTCTTACGCAGCTCCTCCAATATTCCGGAAGTCTTCTGATATTCATAAGTATAATACGGTTCCCGCATTACCTCCCGTATCGAAAAAGCTTCCTCCGTCCGGTTTTGATAAAAGAACAAGTCCTTCATATGAAGAATACCGATAATATTCTCCTTATTCTCTTCATAAATCGGAAGACGGCTGTACTGTTCCTCCATGAAATAGTCCAGTATTTCTTCATACGATGCGTCAACCGGAGCCATGGTGATATCCGCCCGTGGAATCATGATATCCTTTGCAATAGAGTCACCAAAGTCCACCACATTGGTAATCATTTCCTTTTCCTCGCCTTCAATTACACCATCCTCATGACTGACATTCACAATCGTCCGCAGCTCCGACTCTGTCATCTGCTTATTCATACCATTGGGGTCCACCCGCAGAATCCAGTATATAAAATTACACAGCTTATCCAACAGCCAGATAACCGGTGTCAGTACTACCGATAATACCTTGATGGGCATAGCATAAAACAATGCAAATGATTCACTATAGATTGTAGCCAGATTTTTCGGTGTGATTTCTCCAAATATCAATATCAGTATGGTCAGCACTCCGGTGGCAATGCCTACTGCCGGGCTTCCAAACAGCTTTGTCACCACAATGGTCATCAGCGAAGACGCCGTAATATTTACGATATTATTTCCGATCAAAATAGTGCTTAGAACTTTGCCAGGATTTTCCATCAGTTTTAAGACCATTTTTGCCCGGCGACTTCCTTCCTCTGCCAAAGCTTTCATCTTATATATATTTACAGTAGTCAGCGAAGTTTCTGCAGAAGAAAACAACCCGGAAAAAATCAAAAGTATGACCAGTATGATCAACTGTATTATGGAATCTGTCTGTATCGCGGAACTCCCGTCCAAAGAAAACCATCTCCTCTTTCTTTTACTTAAATATCAGCTATCCCGTTATGTTTAAAAAGCAGCCAGCGTGTAACAAATATCATCATTTTACCCATCCCCGGCAAAATTGTCAATATTTCCATTGTTTTTCTGTTACAGGTTTTGCAATTACTCAGCTATACCATTTATAAGCTGAGGCATATTTTTAATCCATTCCGCACATACTATCCTTGAATCATATTATGATTTACATTTATAAATTCTATCTGAAGGGAGTCCGATCATGCGTAGTTCTCAGGAAACTTATATGGGTGTTGCTGAGCGTTGCAGTGCTTACGAGCATGTAACCCAGCCAAACTGCTTCTGTAACGAAGCACCAAGCAGTCCAAGCTGTTTGAACTGCAAGCATTTTGCCAAGGACGAGCATTGTACCTTAGATTTATACGATGCCATTGCAAAGCGACTCTAGGCAAATGGATAAAAAGCAAAGAAACCCAAAGCCATAGGGCAGTGGGTTTCCTGCTTACATATTTTTTCAATTAATTATTAATTAACTTATCTTCGCCATTCCAGCTATACAGCTTACGAATATCTTTTCCGACAATCTCTGACGGATGCTCTGCATGTAGCTTACGCATTGCCTTAAAATGAGCCTGTCCGCCAGCTGGTGACATATCTAATAAGAAATCTTTTGCAAAGGTACCGTCCTGAATATCACTTAAGATTTTCTTCATGGTCTTCTTTGTCTCTTCTGTAATTACCTTTGGTCCTGTAATATAATCACCATATTCTGCTGTATTGGAAATGGAATAACGCATTCCCTCGAAACCGCTCTGATAAATCAAATCTACGATCAGCTTCATCTCATGAATACATTCAAAATATGCATTTCTCGGATCATAGCCTGCTTCCACCAAAGTCTCAAAGCCTGCCTGCATCAATGCACATACACCGCCGCAAAGAACTGCCTGCTCACCAAAAAGATCGGTTTCTGTCTCTGTACGGAAGGTAGTTTCCAGAACACCGGCTCTTGCACCGCCAATTGCCAGAGCATAAGCAAGTGCCATATCCTGTGCCTTTCCGGTTGCATCCTGCTCTACTGCAATCAGACACGGAACACCCTTACCTGCCTGATACTCGCTGCGAACAGTATGACCAGGCCCCTTCGGTGCGATCATGGTTACATCCACATCCTTTGGCGGAACAATCTGTCCAAAATGAATATTAAAGCCATGAGCAAACATCAGCATGTTGCCTGCCTCTAAGTTTGGCTCAATATCCTTCTTATACATGGCAGCCTGTAATTCATCATTAATCAAAATCATGATAATGTCTGCTTTCTTTGCCGCTTCTGCTGCTGTATACACTTCAAAGCCCTGAGCTTCAGCCTTTGCCCAGGATTTGCTTCCTTCATACAGACCGATAATAACGTTGCATCCTGATTCTTTTGCATTTAATGCATGAGCATGTCCCTGGCTTCCGTAACCAATGACTGCAATGGTCTTGCCATCCAATAACGATAAGTTACAATCTTCCTGATAAAAAATCTTTGCCATTTTATTACTTCCTCCTGTAATAGATAAATGTTGGCTGCACCTTTGTGCAGATATATAGTGATTACTTTATTATATAGAAGTAATTACTTGTCACTGTAATTTCCTCTTGGCAGACCGGTTAAGCCTGTCCGCACCACAGAGAGAACATGAAACCCATCTAACAGCTTCAAAAACGCATCAACCTTGCTCATGCTGCCGGTCAATTCAATCATCAAAGACTCAACTGCCACATCTACAATCTTTGCTCGGAACACATCAGCAACCGCAATAATCTGCTGCTTTTCTTCCTTCTTGGCCTGTACCTTAATCAACACCAGCTCCCGGCAAACAGAATCGCCATCCTCTAATTCAGCGACCTGAATTACCTCTTCTAATTTATAAAGCTGCTTCTCAATCTGATCCAATGTCCGGTCATCGCCGCTGGCCACTACCGTTATGCGGGAATACTTCGGATCCTCCGTCACTCCAACGGTTAAGCTGTCAATGTTATAACCACGACGGCTAAACATTCCCGAAACACGGCTCAACACACCGGATGAGTTCACAACCAAAAGTGATAATATTCGTTTCTTCATGTTATGTACCACCCTTTCGATTTCTCTCCCCTGCACTGTAAGTATACAAGGAATTCAACTGTCATTGTAGCAACTATTTCTTTCCTTGTCAAACCCAGTTCATAATAATTTCTGAGTTCCTGCCTGTTTATTTTTTCATTCCCTGCCAGTCAGCCTTCCTGCCACCTTTACTGCCTCCGCTGCATCCCTGGAATAGCCGTCTGCGCCAATCTCATCTGCAAAGCTTTGTGTAATGACAGCACCGCCAATCATCACCTTGGCCTTTACCTTCTTTTTCTTTGCATATTCTACCACATCCTTCATCCGCATCATTGTGGTTGTCATCAGGGCAGATAAGGCAATAATGGATGCTCCTTCTTTGACTGCAGTCTCTACGATTTCTTCCTTGGGAACATCTTTGCCCAGGTCCAGAACACGATAACCGTAGTTCCGAAGCATCAGTGCCACCAGATTCTTCCCTATATCATGAATATCTCCCTCCACGGTAGCAATCACAATGGTCGGCATTTCCTCCCCGGTATTTTTTTTCACTAATTTCGGTTCCAGATATTGAATTGCCTGTTCCATTGTCTCTGCACTTGCAATCAACTGGGGAAGGAAATAAATCTTCTTATTAAACAGGTCGCCTACTTCGTTGATGGCCGGAATCAGTATGGTATCAATGATAGTCTCCGGTGTAGTTCCATTTTGTAGTTCAGCTTCTACCCTCTCTATAATCCGTTCTTTATTCCCTTTCATGACTGCTTCGTAAATCGGCGGCCGGTTCTGATCCGGTCCATTTCCACCGTTTTTGTTCGTAGCTGTCACCACCACGCTGGTAGCATGGGTATTCATCCGCTCAATGTATCGCACATCCGCCGCTTCCTTATTCAACAGCAGATCCGAAGCAAATGCCGCATTCATCAGCATGGCTTGTGACGGATTGGCGATTGCCATGGTCAGTCCATGTGCGATTGCCATTGTTAAAAATGCCGCATTTACGTTGATCCGCTCCGGCAGTCCAAAAGAGATATTGGAAAGACCACAGATTGTTGCCAACTGCAGTTCATTCTTACAATAAGAAATTGTCTGCAGAGTTTCCAATGCTGCATTTTTATTGGCTCCTACTGTTGCCACCAGTCCATCCACTACAATATCTTCTTTGCAGAATCCGAGGCTCCAGGCCTGATTTAAAACAGCATGAATAATCTCGTGTTTTTCCTCCATGGATTCCGGCAGTCCCTTATCCGATAACGGAAGCAATATAAACATAGCTCCGTATTTTTTCGCAACCGGAAGTAATTCGTCCACCTTGGGATGTTCAAAGGAAATGGAATTGATTAACGCACGTCCCGGATAATTCCGGAGAGCTGCTTCTATAATGTCTACATGGCTGGAATCAATACAAAGCGGAAGGGAAACCGCATTGCTGACTGCCTGTACCGTCTTCAGCATCATTTCCTTCTCATCAATTCCATTCATTCCCATATTGATATCCAGAATCTCTGCACCCTGTTCCTCCTGATCCTCTGCCATTTCCAGAACCAGCTCCAGACTGCCCCGACGAAGTTCTTCCTGCAATTTCTTCTTTCCGGTAGGATTGATTCGTTCTCCTACTACCAGAAAGGAACCGTTAATATCCAACTCTATTGTCTTTCGCTCCGAAGATAATAAGCGATATTTCTGCTGATTAATTTCCGGCGGCTCCATTCCTTTGATTTCCCGGGCAAGGGTCATGATATGCTTCGGCGTGGTTCCACAGCATCCACCGATGATTCCGGCTCCGGCTTCTACCAGCTGCTGCCCTGCTTCTGCGAATTCCTCCGGCGTCATGGCATATATGGTTTCACCATTTACCAGCTCCGGCATGCCTGCATTTGGTTTTGCTATAATCGGAACATTGGCATATTGTTTCATTTCTGCAATGACCTGACACATTTCCTCCGGCCCGGTGGAACAATTAGCCCCAATGGCATCTACGCCAAGACTCTGCAGCACGTTAACTGCCGTTACCGGATCCGTACCAAACAGAGTCCTGCCATCCTCATTAAAGGTCAAAGTTACAAATATAGGCAAATCACAGGTTTCCTTGGCAGCAATCACAGCTGCTCTTGCCTCTGCCAGACTCATCATAGTCTCTACTACCAGCAAATCCACTCCTGCTTCTGCCAGATAACCAATCTGCTCCTTATATACATCAATCAGCTCTTCCAGCTCCATATCTCCCATAGGCACAAGCTGCTTGCCGGTCATAGTAATATCTCCTGCCACATAGCCTCGGGAACCTGCTTTTATAACCGCCCGCTTTGAAATAGCAACCAGTTCCTTATTCATCTCTTCGATGCGGTCTGCCAATCCGTACTCTGCCAGCTTAATTCGATTTGCAGTAAAAGTAGGTGCATATACAATATGTGTTCCCGCCTCAATATAAGATGCCTGCAAATCAATCATAACCTGAGGATGCTCCAGAATCCACTGCTCCGGGCACACTCCGATAGGCATACCTGCCTGAAGCAAATTCGTTCCGGTAGCACCATCCAGAACTAAAACTCTGCTGTTCATTAGATCTCGTATTTGTTCTTTCGTCATGTCCTATCTCCCTTTTCAGCATATCTCACGGCTGTCTAACAGAATGGTAAAGGGACCGTCATTCAACAGCTCTACCTTCATGTCAGTGCCGAATTCACCTTGCTCTGTTGTCACTCCAGATGCTTTGCAATATTCCACCATGTATTCATACAGCTCCTTTGCCTGCTCCGGCGGACCGGCATGGACAAAGGAGGGCCGGTTTCCCTTCCGGCAGTCTGCGCAAAGGGTAAACTGTGATACCAAAAGCAAAGCACCATTTACATCTCTAAGACTAAGATTGGTTTTTCCGTTTTCGTCCGAAAAAATCCGTAGATTCAACATCTTTTTCAGCATCTTATCCGCTATTTCCCTGGTATCCTCCTGCTCCACACCAATGAGGACCAAAAACCCCTGTTCGATTCTTCCTGCCTCCCGACCATCGATTGTGACCGAGGCATGAGTAACCCGTTGTATTACCAAGCGCATTCTATTTCTCCTTATATCTATTTCTCTTTGGCTCTTATATATTTCACATACCTTGTTTCAAGCGTTTTGATTATACCACTGTTTCCCACTATTATACAACTAGAATTGAATTTCGATTTACCTTGCCGATTACTACCCCCTGTATGCCAAAAATAACCGAGATTCCTGATATGGATATAACCTGATAGGTATTCTCATACACTTCATCTCCAAAGGGCATACCGGTATTAATATTCTTGCTTCCCTCTTTTAATTTTATATAGGTTCCTTCCCGAAGCATCTTAGAGGAGGATACAGTGCCTCCAAGTCTGCGCAACAGCTTTAGATTCTGTTCCGCTGTTCCCCTGTAATCTGTCTTTCGATCCACAAGCTTTATATCTGCCGCCAGGGCCGCCCGATAGGCAAAATCTGAAGGATATCCCTTGGCATTCAAAGCGCCGGCAAGAGATAGCCCTATATAGCCATGCAGATCCGGCAATGGCATTCCCTTGCCTTCAGCCCTTTGTCCCGGTTTTTCTTCCTGGGGGGCACAGTCATCCAGATAACTCTCACTCAGCTTTACCGAGCCCTGAATCCCCTGCAGCCTTGCATCAGAAGTATACTGCCACATGTGATAGACTCCCGCATAAGTGCATTCCTTATAATGCTGTACCACCCACCGGACCCAGTGTTCAAACCGCATATCCGTCAACATGACGGTAAAACAATATTTGGTTGCACAAATTCCCGGCAAATAGCCTGCCTGCTTTACTCTTTCACAATATGCCTGTGCAATATCACCAATCTTTTCACTTTTCAAAGTTGATATAGGATTCCGTTCTTCCAAATGGAGCATAACCGGATATTCCGGCGAATATTGTTCCAGCAGTTCCAGTACAAATTCTGCTTCTTTTCCGCTTTGCACCTCATCCATTGCCCAAGAATCAAAGTATGTACCAAAAGGAATCTGATACTCCATACATGCTTTCACATTTCTCTGAAAAAACGAATCTTCCTGTAAGCCTGCAGCCGTACCAGAGCCACAGCAAAGCATAGCATAATCTATATCTGATTCCTTAACCTTTTTCCAGTCTATTATTCCTTGTGTTCCACTTATACTAATGCCACTTTTCATGTACCACGCCCCCATATTCCTTCTAATATGTATCCTATGCAGAGGAAATCCATTCGCTCTATATTTTCAAGAAATATTCTATAAAACAAACCGCTTTCACATGGAAAATCCTATTCAGGTATGGTATAGTATTAAATAAAAAGGAGTGTGACCAGCATGAGCAATACAAACATTTTTTCCAACAGTTCCATGTTAAATTGGACCGGATACTTTGCCGAACAAATGGATATCAGTCCGGAAAAAATAAAATTACTAAATATTTGCCAGAAAAAGAAAAATGTCATCCCATCCATCGAATCCCACAAACGGGTCATGGTATTTGCCGATGCAAGCCATAAGAATCTTTGCTATGAAATCTGGGAGGCTGGCTTAGGAGAATGCGATGTCTGGTATGGAACCGGCCTCGAACCCAATGATAATATTAAGACTGCCAAAATCAAGGATATGATCAACACCGAAATTAAGGAGCCTACCATTTTCTTTATTTTAAATGAAAACACCAGAGAATCCTATAAAATCGGTATTAAAAACGAAAACTTCAGCCGCGGACCTATTCATTATGTAGGCAGCGAAATCCGTGCGGTCATCATGAGTCTGCTTCACGTTGATGCAC
>JAIECC010000221.1 GCA_029068665.1 Lachnospiraceae bacterium | reverse complement strand
ACATAGTATTCTTTCCACCACTGCTGTCCGGTTCTGGTTGTCCTGTCCGTTTTCTGCTGTTTTTTCTCCCGGGAAACCTCTTCTTGTGAACTTCCTCCCTGTTTCTCTGCTATTTTCTTCTCCAATACCTGCTCCATAGATTCCTCCATCTTCATTCACATATACTTTTATATATAATCGTTTTGTATGCTGCGTTAATTCTTTTGTGTCCGTTCTATCTGCCTATAAACTAACACTTACAAGCTGATTCCTCACATCCTGTCCAGCCCGGACTTCTACCTTCATATATCGTTCCGTATGTCCAACATACCAATCTTTTCCATTCTTTTCAACCTTTTCTTCCACCAGAACCTGAACCTGTTCTCCCCGAAAGCTGTCTTCAAAGGTCTGCTTCTGCCGGGCAGTCATGCTAAGAAGAACTTCACTTCTCCTTGTCTTTTCCTGTTCCGGCACCTGATCCGGCATCTGATCTGCTACAGTCCCCCGGCGTCTGGAGTATTTGAATACGTGAATCTCATAAAGCCCCAGTTCCTCCAGCTTCCGGCAGGTAGTCTCAAACTCAGCCGCTGTTTCACCCGGAAACCCTACGATTATATCTGTAGTAATTGCCGGCCGGTCAAAGGTCCGGCGCAGCAGACTGCAGCTTTCCTGATATTCCTCAATGGTATATTTCCGATTCATCCGCTTTAATGTCTCATTGCAGCCACTTTGCAGGGATAGGTGAAAATGAGGACAAAGCTTGGGAACCTCTTTTAATTTATTTACGAATTCCTCCGTTATGATTCTAGGCTCTAAAGAACCTAACCGAATACGAAGGATTCCTTCGATATCATTAATCTGCTGAATCAATTCCAATAAAGCGTTTCCATCCAAAGCCCGGTTTGCTTTTCCTGAGTCACTCATACTTGTATCAGCGCTGTCTCTATTCCAATCTTTTCCATAAGAACTTAGATGTATTCCGGTTAAGACTACTTCTTTGCAGCCTCCTTCTGCCAGACGGCGGACTTCTTCCAGGATATCTTCCGGTTTTCGGCTGCGAATCCGGCCTCTTACATAAGGTATAATACAATAGGAACAGAACTGATTACAGCCATCCTGAATTTTTATATATGCCCTGGTATGCTCCTGCATATGGGTAAGGAATAATTCTTCATATTCCTCTGTCTCTTCAATGGGAATCCATCTGGGAACAGAAGCTTCTATCTGATTCTGACAGATGGAAGACAATAAATCTTCATCCACTTTTTTATTGGTTTCATTTTTGTGATATTCTTTCACAACTTGTTTTTCACTGGTTCGATTTTTGAAATCACATTTTTCAATCCGTTTCCATTCATTTTTCCCATATGTATGTTCGTTTTCCTTTTCTTCTTCATTCTCCAGTGTTCCAATTTTTTCTTCATTACCCTCTTGAATATTGATTTGATTTTTGAGATACTTTTCCAGAATTTCAGTTATATTCTTCTTGCAGTTATTACCAATTAGAATATCCACCGCCAGGTCCTCCTGTACTTCCTGGGGTGCCGCCTGTACATAACATCCGATTGCCACAACAACTGCTTTGGGATTTAGCTTTCTTGCCCGATGAAGCATTTGGCGGGACTTACGCTCTGCCATATTGGTAACAGAACAAGTGTTGACCAGATAAATATCTGCCCCTTCCTCAAAATTCACGAATTCACAACCAACTCGTTCTAATTCTTCCCGCATTCCATCTGTTTCATACTGATTTACTTTACAGCCAAGAGTGAGCACTGCTATTTTCTTACCTTTTAATATAGACTCTCTCTTTGATTTTTCCATAGTGCTTCTCCCTCAATTCACATTTCCCCTACCAAACCGTCAATATTTCTTCTGTTTCCAGTGCCTGTTTCATCAAATCATCTATTACTTCTTCTAATAGTGTCTCAGATTTTACAATATCCTCCAGCTTGGGTTTTGTCACCGGATGCTTTGCTACAAAAGTAGTACAACAATCCTCATAAGGCAGAATGGAGGTTTCGTAGGTTTTTATTTTCTCTGATATATCGACGATTTCCTGCTTATCCATACCAATACACGGCCGGAATACAGGATAGGTGCAGACTGCATTGGTTACCTGCAGGCTGTATATGGTCTGGCTTGCTACCTGTCCAATACTCTCACCGGTAATCAAGGCCTGACAATCATTCCGTTCTGCCAGAAGCTGTGCAATCCGCATCATATACCGCCGCATGATAATCGTGATTTCATCCTCCGGACAACGATGATAAATAGCTTCCTGTATATCGGTAAAGTGAACAATATGAAGCGTTATGGCTCCGGCATATTTCGCCACCAGCTTTGCCAGATCCACCACCTTCTGCTTTGCCTGAGGACTGGTGTGAGGCGGTGCATCAAAGTATACTGCTTCCAGATTCACTCCCCGCTTCGATACCAGATATCCGGCAACGGGACTGTCAATCCCGCCGGATAATAACAGCATTCCCTTTCCATTGGTTCCTACCGGAAGTCCTCCCGGTCCCGGCAGCTTAACGGAATAGATATAGATATTATCCCGAAGCTCAATGTGTACCATCACATCTGGTTTATGTACATCTACTCTTAGTTCCGGAAAAGCATCCAGCAATACAGCTCCACCTTCGATATTCACATCCATAGAATGCATAGGATATTCCTTATTGATCCTACGGCAGTTGATTTTAAATGTAAATGCCTTACTGTCATAGCTTTCATCTATGAACTGTACCAGTTCCTTCGATAAGCTTTCCCATTCCATATTGGGAAGCACAAGAACCGGACAGATTCCTACAATGCCAAACACATGCTGCAAAGCTTCTACTGCCTCATCAAAATCGTACTCCTCCATGCAATCCACAAAGATTCTTCCATATTCCTTTCGTACCAGAAACCGCCCGTCAATCCGCTTCATGGCGGAACGGATATTCTTACATAAGATATCCTCAAACACATACCGGTTCTTCCCTTTGGTTCCAATCTCTGCATATTTAATTAAAAATGATTTGAATTCCATACTTTCTATTTCCTTTATATTTTCTATTTTTACCTTCATTTTACATGTTTTGTGTGTGTCCAAACTGCAAAATCATTGTTTACATGTATCAAAAACAATGCTATAATTGGAGAAAAGGAACAACTGCCCACAAGGGGTTGACCGTTTTATAGGATAGTAAAGCCACCCATCGCTCGTCAAAGTATCAGGGTGGTTTTACTATGTAGAATCACTTACAAAACGTAAACTCACCCCCATTCTATCAAGAATGAGGTCAACGCACCCTGTAACACAATTGTTCCCATTAGTCATTCTAGCATACATATCCCACTCTAGCAATCATTTATTTTTATCATTTTTACATTTTGTTTTACCGTTTTATAAACTGTCTATACTTATCCAATTCTTCCCGAATCACCTGTACTGCATACTCCGCTTCCTCTACTGTAGAATCAATGGAAAAGCTAAAGCGGAGGGTTGCCTGCAGCAGTTCTTCCTCCAGTCCAATGGCAGATAAGGTACCACTAATGGCAGGATGGTTAGAGGAACAGGCGGAACCGGAGGAGCAATACACCCCTCTCGCTTCCAATGCATGAAGCAGTACCTCGCCTTTTTGAATTCCCTGAAAGCTGATACTGGCTATATGAGGTGCCTCTCCCGAATTATCTGTGATTCCATCAAGCTGATGTATTCCATCCAAAAATACCTGTCTGACCCTTTGAAGCTGCATCTGCTTTTCCGTATGATTCGTATACATAAGCTTTGCTGCTGCACCAAGACCGGCAATACCCGGTACGTTTTCCGTCCCGGACCGCATATCCTTTTGCTGTCCGCCCCCATAGAGCAACGGTTTTACCTTTACCTTATCCCGAATATACAGAAAACCGATTCCCTTGGGACCATGAATCTTATGGCCGCTTACGGAAAGCAGATCAATGTTCCAGCGTCCGGGATAAATCTTAAGCTTTCCATATGCCTGAATGGCATCTACATGAAAGAGGATATTGGGATTCACTGCTTTCACAAGCCTTCCTATTTCTTCTACCGGCTCTATTGCACCGATTTCATTATTCACCATCATGACAGAAACCAGTATGGTATCCGGACGAATGGCCTGCCGAAGCTCCTCCAGATCCACCATACCCTGACGGTTTACATTCAAAAATGTAATCTCATATCCCAGCTCCTGCAGATACAGTAAAGGGTTATAGACGGAGGCATGTTCAATCCGAGTAGAAATAATATGCTTTCCCCGTCTTTGATTTGCCAGAGCTCCGCCAATCAATGCCATATTGTTGGATTCGGTTCCACCAGAGGTAAACAGGATTTCCTTCGGCTCCACCTTCAGTGTCTTCCCGATCTGCTCTTGAGCTTTCTTTATATACTGTCCGGCAGTCAGTCCCTTTTGATGCCGGGAGGATGGATTGCCATAATCCACATCCATCACCTGATTTATAATATTTCGTACTTCTTCCGCTACCCTTGTAGTTGCTGCATTATCCAAATACGCTTCCATGGTCTGTCTCCTTCTATCAATCTGCATCCAATTCAAACATTAGGATTGACAACACTGTCATACCTGCAGTTTCCGTCCGCAGAATCCGATGACCCAAGGTAATACATTCTGCACCTATGGCTTTTGCCGCCTCTACCTCCTGTTCTTCAAAGCCGCCCTCCGGTCCAATAAAGATTCCCAAGGAATGCTTCCCCTTTGCCTGATGAATCACAGACCGGGAATGCTCCATTCCTTCCGCATCCTCATAAGGTATCAGCTTCATATCCAGCTTCTTTGCATCTGCCAGGGCATCTGCAAAGGACATAACCGGCTCCACAACAGGAATCCTTCCCCGTTTGGACTGCTTGGCCGCACTTAGGGCAATGGCATTGTACCGCTCTACCTTCCGGGCTGCTTTTTTCTCATCCAGCTTTACCACCGAACGTCTGGTAAGCACTGGTACGATCCGGACTGCACCTAATTCTACAGCTTTTTGAATAATGAACTCCAGCTTGTCTCCTTTGGGAAAGCCTTGATATAGCGTGATTTCTGTGGGCAGCTCTGCACTGCTTCCCATCACATCTACAATTCGCGTTATCACTTCCCTATCTGTGAATTCTACTATTTCGCAGATATACTCCCGGTCTGCTCCATTACTGACCGTAATCTGCTCTCCACACTTCAAGCGAAGTACATTCCGAATATGATTCCAGTCTTCACCGACAATTCGAATATTTTCACCCACACAGGCTTCCGGTTCTGCAAAAAATCGATACATGCTGATTCCTTTCTTATCCTTCCGGTTTAAATACCATAAGTAACAAGCTAAATTATACTGCCAGTCTTGCAGTAAAACATACCCAGTCCTTCATGTAAGTGGTTTCCATAATCTCAAACCCGTTTTGAAGCAATGCTTCTCGCACCTGTGCTTCTTTTGTATTAATAATCCCGGAGGATATAAAGACACCATCCGGTTTCAAAAACGGGGCAATTTTCTCTGATAATGGAATAATCACATCTGCCAGTATATTGGCAACCACAACATCATACTGCTTTTCTATGGCAGCTGTAAAGCCGGAATCACCGATTACATCCCCCTTTTGAAAGGATACCTGAGTCTTTGAAATATGATTGACAGCTGCATTTTCATAGCTGGCATCAATGGCTAATGGGTCAATATCCACCCCAAACACCTGCTTTGCCCCAAGCTTCACTGCTATAACGGAAAGAATTCCGCTTCCGCATCCTACATCGAATACCTCCTGCTCACCATTCAGATATTTCTTAAGCTGAGCAATACACAGCTTTGTGGTTTCATGAGCACCGGTACCAAAGGCGGTTCCGGGATCAATCTCCACCAGCAAATCTCCCGGCTGCAGTTCTACTTCCGATTGATCAATCCAAGTGGGCTTTATGAGGATGTTATCCAGTCGGAAGGGATGAAAGAATTCCTTCCAGTTATTGATCCAATCTTTATCCTCTGTCTCTCCAAGGGTAATACACCCCGAACCAATATCCATAAACTGCCGGATATGTTCTAATTCCTCTTTTATATCCTCCACCAAAGCATCTACATCCCGTTCCGGGTCATCAATATAACAGGTAATACGGGCAGTTCCGTCATCAGTCGGAAGCTCCGGAAGAATATCAATGAACATTGCCTTCTTATCTTCCTCTGACAAGGGAATGTTGTCTTCAACCTCAATACCCTCGACGCCTAATTCGCCGAGGGTATAGCTGATCATATCTACTGCTTCTGTGGTGGTCTCTATGGTCAACTTTTTCCATATCATTTCTTCTTACCACCAAATCCTTTTTTCTTATGTTCACCAAAGCTAAAGCCACCGGAATCGGTAGAACGCCTTGTAGTGGAACCGGTTGCTGCATCATACTGCTTTAAGATATCTGTCTGCTCTGCAGTCAGCTTATCCGGCACCTGTACCACCAGAGTCACATAATGATTACCACGGACATTTTTATTCCGTAAGGTTGGTACCCCTTTTCCCTTTAAGGTAATCCGGGTATCCGTCTGGGTACCGGGACTGATATTATAATCTATCACTCCATCGATAGTATTGATCTGTATCGTACCGCCCAAGGCTGCCTGGGTAAAGGTAATTGGTTCCGAAGAATACAGGTCGTACTCCTGTCTCTGGAACTTTGGATGCTTATCCACCAGTACAGAAACTAACAGGTCACCCCGTTCGCCGCCATTCCTTCCCGGTTCTCCTTTTTCCCGAATCCGGATACTCTGTCCATTATCAATGCCTGCCGGCACTACTACCTGAATCTTCTTCCGGCTCTTTACATAACCGGTGCCTGCACAGTGACTGCACTTAAAGCGTATCACTTTACCACTGCCGGAACACTCCGGACATATGGTAGCACTACGTACAACACCAAACAAGGACTGCTGGGTAGTCACCACCTGTCCCTTACCATTACATTTCGGACAGGTCTCCGGACTATGCCCCGGCTGGGCTCCGGTTCCATGACATACTTCACATTCATCCTTTAACGGCAGCTCCAGTTCCTTCTGTGTACCGAAAACTGCTTCTTCAAACTTCACCCGGACCGTAGTCTTAATATTCTGCCCTTTCATTGGTCCATTGGACTGTCTGGTGCTTCTTCCGCCGCCAAACATGTCACCAAAGATATCTCCAAAGATATCTCCCATATCATTCATATCGAAACCAAATCCGCCTTCAAAACCGCCCGGACCGCCGCCCTGCTCAAAGGCTGCATGGCCAAACTGGTCATATCTTGCACGCTTTTCCGGATCACTTAACACTTCATAGGCCTCGGATGCTTCTTTGAACTTTGCTTCTGCTTCTGCATCACCCGGGTTCATGTCCGGATGGTATTTTTTTGCCAATACACGATAAGCCTTTTTCAAATCTGCGTCTGTGGCACCCTTTTGGACACCAAGAACCTCATAATAATCTCTTTTATCTGCCATTATTTTCACCTGTACTTATACTTTATAATAAGAATGAAACGATATCCCACTGCGAGGCGCGCATTCTGCAACATATCATATCACATCTCTGCGCGCCTCTGCAATGAGTATCGAACTATTTATTATTACACCTCTGTGTAATCACCATCCACTACATCACCATCATCTGAAAAATCCGGGCTGGCTGTTCCGGTGCCTGCATTTGCTCCAGGACCATTCTGTTCATACAGCTTTGCAAATAAGTTCTGAGCACTAGTCATCAGCTTTTCTCTGCCGGCCTTGATATCATCTACCTGTGAATCAGACAGATTTTCTACATCCGTACTTGCAAGTAAATCCTTCAATGCCTGTAAATCTTCCTGTACCTGTGCTTTATCTGAGTCAGACAGCTTATCGCCTACTTCGTCCAATGCCTTTTCAGTCTGGAATACCATGGAATCTGCATCATTTCTTGCTTCAATGCCTTCCTTACGCTTCTTATCCTGCGCCTCGTACTCAGCAGCTTCCTTTACTGCCTTTTCAATATCATCATCTGACATGGAGGTACCAGAGGTAATGGTAATATGCTGCTCGCTTCCGGTTCCCAAATCCTTCGCCGATACATTAACAATACCATTGGCATCAATATCAAAGGTAACTTCAATCTGCGGCACACCCCGTCTTGCCGGAGCAATACCATCCAGACGGAACCGTCCCAGGCTCTTATTATCTCTTGCGAACTGACGCTCACCCTGTACAACATTGATATCAACTGCATCCTGATTATCCTGTGCTGTAGAGAAGATTTGGCTCTTCTTTGTCGGAATTGTAGTGTTCCGTTCAATTAAGTGGGTTGCAATACCACCCATGGTCTCAATAGACAAGGTAAGAGGAGTAACATCCAACAGCAGGATTTCACCGGCACCGGCATCACCTGCCAGCTTACCACCCTGAATGGATGCACCAATTGCCACACATTCATCCGGATTGATACCCTTAAATGGTTCCTTACCGGTCAGCTTCTTAACCATATCCTGTACAGCGATGATACGGGTAGAACCACCAACCAGCAATACCTTATCCAGCTCTGCCGCACTTAAGCCTGCATCCTTCAATGCTGTCTGTACCGGTCCGGAAGTCTTATCTACCAAATGAGCTGTTAACTCATCGAACTTTGCTCTTGTCAGGTCCATATCGAAGTGCTTCGGTCCTTCTGCCGTAGCAGTAATAAACGGAAGGTTAATGTTGGTTGTAGTAGAAGCAGATAACTCTTTCTTTGCCTTTTCTGCTGCTTCCTTTAACCGCTGCATTGCCATCTTATCACTGGATAAATCAACGCCTTCCTTACTCTTAAATTCACTCAGCATATAATCAGTAATTACATTATCGAAATCATCACCACCCAGCTTATTGTCACCGGCAGTTGCCAATACTTCAATAACACCATCACCGATTTCGATAATGGATACATCAAAGGTACCACCACCTAAGTCATATACCATGATCTTCTGTTCCCGCTCATTATCCAGACCATAGGACAGGGCTGCTGCTGTAGGCTCGTTGATAATACGCTTTACATCCATACCTGCAATCTTTCCGGCATCCTTGGTAGCCTGACGCTGAGAATCAGAGAAATAAGCCGGTACGGTAATAACTGCTTCCGTTACCTTCTCACCTAAGTAGCTTTCTGCATCCGCCTTTAACTTCTGCAGTACCATAGCAGAAATCTCCTGTGGGGAATACTTCTTATCATCAATGCCAACCTTATAATCACTACCCATATGCCGCTTAATGGATGAAATCGTCTTATCTGCATTGGTAACCGCCTGACGCTTTGCCGGCTCACCAACCACACGCTCACCGGTCTTGGTAAATGCTACAACCGATGGTGTGGTTCTTGCACCTTCTGCATTTGTAATAACTACCGGCTTACCACCTTCCATTACAGCTACACATGAATTCGTTGTTCCTAAGTCAATACCAATAATCTTTCCCATTTTTCATTACCTCCAAAAATTAATTTGCAACTTTTACCATACTGTACCGCAGTACAGAATCTTTATACATATAACCCTTCTGCATTTCTTCAGCTACTACATTTTCACCAAATGCTTCATCTTCCACATGCATCACTGCATTGTGCATATCCGGGTTAAATTCGGTGCCCTCTGCATTCATTGGCTGAACGCCAATTTCCTCCAGAACGGTCATCATTTGCTTATAAATCTTATCCACACCCTGTTCAAAGGCACGTTCCTTGTCTTCTTCCGGTATGGTTTGAATCGCCCGCTCAAAATTATCCACGATTGGCAGTAATTTCTCCAGAACCGCCTTGGCTCCTACATCATACATACGGGATGCTTCCTTGGCTTCTCTTGCTCTGGCATTCTCAAATTCGGCGAGGAGCCGTTTGTATTTATCCTGATAC
>JAIECC010000220.1 GCA_029068665.1 Lachnospiraceae bacterium | reverse complement strand
TATTCGTATATAATGGCACCACCACCAAGAATTCCTATAAACAGAAATACCGGAACTGCCAATACTGCAAACTCCAGCAAAAAGGTCATTACAATGGAAACAATGGTTTTCTTAAATGCACTGGAGCAAAATATCCCCAGGCTGCCAATAAAAATAGCAACAACAACCATCATAAGAATATAGCCCAGTAACGCAAACCAGTTCAGACCGCCCAATACAAAGGCAATTGCCATAATTGGTACGCTGGAAATAATAAAAATCAGGTAATTCGATAAGGAGGCCATCAATTTCCCCCATATAATTGCCAATGGTTTTTCCGGCGTTGTCAACATAATCTCTAAGGTCTGCTTTTCCCGTTCACCGGAAATGGAACCTGCAGTTAAAATAGGCACAATCAGCAGCGTAATGCTCAGTTGTATCCAGCCGATTATCTGAAAAATATACAGGAATCCGGAAAAATCGACTCCGCCATCACTGCTGCCGGCAAGGGCTGCAACCAGAATTGCAATGACTGCCACAATTGCCAGTACAATATCATAGAACATTACCGATAAAGGAAGCCGAATGCTTCTGGAGCCTAATCGTAACTCCTTCTTCAAAATCGGATTCAGCATCTGCTTTTTCTTTCCTTTTGCCATCATTTCGCACCTCCTGTTATCTCAAGGAACAGGGTTTCCAGATTTCCCTGCTCCCGATGGAAGTTGGATATCTTCACTCCGTTCATAACCAAGCTGGTCAGTAATTGTGCCATTTCTGCATCATCACCGGAAAACGCAATGATCACTGCATCCTCCCGGATGGATATCTTCTCTACCAGCGGAGTCTGTTTCAAAATCTGTATGGCAGAATCCTTATTCTCCAGAATCTGTATGGTCAACGGATTGGAGTGACGGGATCGTTTTGTAATCTCTTCTACCTTGCCGCTGGCAATCAGATTCCCCTTTTCCATCACGCCAATGCAATTACACATCTCACCTAACTCCGGCAGAATGTGTGAACTGATAATGATTGTCTTACCCATAGAACCTAAGTTCTTCATAACCTCTTTCATCTCAAATCTGGCTCTCGGGTCCAGACCGGAAGCCGGCTCATCCAGAATCAAAAGCTGGGGATTGTGTATCAATGCCCGCGCCACACACAGACGCTGCTTCATACCTCTGGATAATCCATCTACGTAAGCATCCTGTTTATCCGTAAGATTTACCAGATCCAACAGCCCCAGAGAAGTCTTTCGTACCGTTTCTCCCTCCATGCCATACATGGAACCATAGAACTCCATATACTCCATAACCTTAAAGTTATCATATACCCCAAAGAAATCCGGTACATAGCCTACCTTACGCTTGATCTGGTCGTTGTTATTCAGGGCATCCACTCCATCAATATATACTTCTCCCCAGTCTGCCTGAAGCAGACCGCAGATAATCCGCATGGTAGTGGTTTTTCCGGCTCCGTTGGGACCTACAAATCCAAAAATATCTCCCTGTCCAATATGAAGATTCAGATTATTCAATGCCCGGTATCTGCCATAGGTTTTTGTTAAATTCCGAATTGTTACCATTACTGCTCACCTCCGATCAGGGAAATATGCGGCGCATAATAATTCCATGCATCCGGATCATCCGTATAGTATCGCACCTGCATCCAGCCCTCCTCATTCACGTAAGGAGTCAGATCACGGACGCATCCAGACTCGTCAAAGGCATCTTCATAAGTTTGTGTGTCATAGTTATACAACTGTACCTTACAATATGAAACATCATACCAGGACGATTCGTAGCCATAATCCTTATCTTTGTCATCTGCATCCAAGTTAGAATACACATAATCCATATTCAACAATTGCGCTCCCTGCAGATTCAGGTTACTGAAGTCATACAGGACTTCCTTCTCCGTTTCTCCATATAAATCCAAATCGTCCAGGTCATAAAAATAATCAAATCCCTCCGGATAACTCGAAGTATATGGGATTTTATCACCACCCACCATATAATCATTGATGTCATTGATAAACAGAGAATAATTCTGATATTCCTCCACTACCTGATTAAAATAAGAAACGGCAACCTCTGCGGAATACACGGTTGTATTCTTTCCCTTCACTAATCCCTCATCATAATTCTCAATCATACCAAATACCATCCCCTGATTCATAGCCAAGCCGTCTGCTCTTTTTCTCATGATGGCATATACATTCACATTATCCTTTAAAAGACGATTCTCTTCGGAACCGGAAAACAGAAAATTATTATCCGGACTCTGTTCCATCCACCGGTTCAAACCGGTGGAATTACTACTAATTCCACTATAATAATAGCTGTAAATGTTAGACAGTGCATCCAGCTGATTTTTCTGAACCGTAACCGTCTCACCGTTTTTCATGGCACCAAGAAAGGCATAATTATCATTATAGCAGATTACTACATTTTTCAAATCATATCCGGTATTATTCGTAACCGTACCTTCAAATCCGGACAATGTACATTTCAATTCTGTTACAATACCGGTTCCGGCCCGGAACTCTTCCTTTTGGCTCACCAGATTCTGTTTGGTAAATGCCATGGCCGGATTCACACGTAACTGAACGCTTTCTCCTTCCTGACGAACTGCATAGGAATAGTTGGTCTGATTGACATCATTATAAGACACATCATCACTCCAGGATTCCATATCCCGGTAGCCATCGGCAAAATCAATGGTATATGCCTTACCCTTCGGACTCTGTACAGTCATATAGGTTTTTGTCATAACCGGTCCGTTGTTGAATTCCACAATGGAAACTGCATCAATAAATGGCTTATGAATCCGATAGAGCATACTGGTGGCATATACTACAATGGTAAATACCAAAGCAACCGCCGGCATGACAAACCACATCTTTTCCCGTTTGTCTTTTGCCTTTAATACCAGATATGCCACCGGACCCATACAGATGACATAGACCAGAAAGACACCTGCATACAACAATGCATTGGGTATTTTGTTCCGGTCCACACCATTTACGGCATCATCCAGCCGCCATGTATCGTAGATTTCACTCTTGTTATAGAACATAGAAGAATAAATATTATCATTTCCGGCATTTCCTAATATACCGGAAGCCAGAAGTTCCTTCTCATTCCAGCTTGATATAGGCTCCATTGCCAGGTCATAGCTCAAGATCAGAACGGAACCGTTTCCATATCCACATTTCCATGCAGAAGCTCCTATGGCAATATCGCCCTGTACATCCTGCCATCCATCTGCCGTCAGTCCTATGGAATCTACCGATATAGCCTCACCGCTGATTCCATTCACAAGCAGCATATCCTGCTTTTCCAGACTTCCTGTCGTAACCGGGCAAAGACTGTCCCGGAAGCCCTCCAGAACTACAGATGCCTTGGAGCCGGTGCCCATAATCAGCATTCCTCCGTTGCTGACCCAGGCAGCAATGGCATTTCTCTGCTCCTCGGATAGCTGAGAAGTATTATAATTATCAATCAAAATATAATGACACGCAGCCAGTCCCTCTCCAATGTCCGGAATATTATCTGCTGTCAGCTGAATGATTTTTGCAGATGCCATTCCATTGCCGGTACTGACTGCAGCTCCGTCAAAATAATTCAATCCGGAGTAATCACTGCTCAGTATACCAACAACCACACTTTCTCCTACTACAATGGAGACATATTTTTCCTGCTGGGAATAGAGAATCTTCCCTTTCTCATTCTCCAGTTCAATCCGCAAAAAGGCAGAGGTGTCGATATCCGGAAGCAGCATAGAAATACTCTTTGTGCCGCCGCTTGGAATGGCAACCGCCTTTTCATATGCCAGGCTCTTTTGCGAGTAACTTGCCGGAATTGCAATCCTCAGGATTCCGCTAAAGTCCTTTCCTGTATTGGATATGGTAACTGTAACCGGCATGGCCTTTCCTTCTACTGCAATGCCATCCAGACCGGTCTCCACTGTAACCGTGAAGTCATTGTTCTCTACATCCTTATCACTTTCTTCTGCATAGGAAACTGCCGGCATATACAGCAAAACAAATAATGCAGTTAACACGCTGAGCAGCAACTTTCTTTTTTTCATACTCTTATCCTTTCTTTCATTTACAACCGATCCTTCCATGATAAGCCTCATGGAGCATGGATTGCTGTCTAGCTTAATTGAAATAGCACTTCGAACACTGTTCCCCGTTCTCCGGAACGTACACTGACGGTTCCGTTGTGCATTTCAAATATATTCTTCGCTATGGCAAGTCCAAGTCCGGTTCCGCCCTCTGTAGAACGGGCTGCATCTCCCCGATAGAACTTGTCGAATATTTTATCTAAATCCTTTTTTGGAATTATTTTCCCGTAATTCGTAATTGACACCCGCGCCGTATTCCTCAGCGGAAAGGCATTTACCTCCACCCGGATCTGCTTTCCATCGGCTCCATACTTAATGGCATTTCCCATCAGATTCCCAAAGGCCCGTGCCAAAAGCTCTCCATCTCCGTCGATATATACCTTCTCCGGTGGAAATATGGTACGGCACTCCAACTGGTTGCTATGCAGGCTTGGATAAAACTCATCAATAATCTGTGCCATAAACTGCTGCAACTCCAGCCGGTTCTTGGTAAGTGCAATCTTATTCTTTCCGTATCTGGTAAAATCAAACAGATCCGTTACCAGTCCCTCCATCCGGGCTGACTTATCATAGGCAATATTGATATATTTCTGTCTGGTTTCCTCTGACAGCTGCCCCGGCTTCCGGAGCAAATCCAGATACCCAATGACGGAGGTCAGCGGAGTCCGAAGGTCATGTGCTACATTGGTAATCAGCTCGTCCTTTTTATACTCTGATTCCCGTTCCTTTGCAAGAGCAGTATTTAATTCTGCCTGCATGGAATTAATGGCATGTGCCAATTCTGTCAGCTCTCCACTGGACCGGATTGCTATTTCCGTATCCAGATCCCCATTCTTAATCCGTTCCACACCGCTTAGAATTTCTCTTAAATACGAAACCATTGGTGCAGTTAAAATAATATAATAAACGCTGAAAAATAAGATGGACAGAATACCCATTAAGACCCAGAACCCGATTTCGGACCCCCTAAATGTCTGAAAGCCGCGTTCCAGGGCTGCTGCAAACTCTGTATTTTGTCCCAGAGTAACAATATTCCATTTTAATGTCCGTAAGAGCACCAGCACCCCAAAGTCTGTCAGAATCGTAAGTCCACAGCTTAAAAATACATAAAGTGCTAATTTCATACGAAAGCTTTGAAAAATATTACGCTTCAACCTTGTATCCAACTCCCCATACTGTCTTAATCAATGTAGGATTCTTTGAATCCTCCTCGATTTTTTCTCGTAACCGGCGAATATGAACCATAACCGTATTATTCACTTCATACACCTGTTCCTTCCATACCTGTTCAAAAATCTCATCCGTACTATAAACCTTGCCCGGATGACTTGCCAGCAGCCAGAGAATTTCAAACTCAATGGGGGTCAGTGCAATCTCCTCTCCATTACGGGTAACCCTATGTGCTGCCTTTTCAATCTGCAGATCCCCAATGGTAATATCATTTTTCTGCAAAGATGCGGTATTAATATTCTGATATCTTTTTAACTGAGACTTTACCCTTGCCGTAAGCTCCAGCGGATTAAATGGCTTGGTAACATAATCGTCCACACCGGTTCCAAATCCCAGAATCTTATCCATATCTGCCGTCTTTGCACTTAACATAATAATCGGAATATTACTATTCCGCCGAATCCGTCGGCAAACCTCCAGTCCATCCATCTTCGGCATCATCACATCCAGAATAATTACCATAATCTCCGGATGCTCCTCCAGCTTTTTCAGACACTCTTCACCATCTGCCGCCTTAATTACATCAAATCCATCATTGGTCAGATAGATTTCCACCAGGTCTGCAATTTCTTCTTCATCATCTACCACCAGAATTGTTGCCATTTCCATACCCCCGCACAAAATATCATTTATCTTTGTCATCGTATCACAATTAGAAACATTTAACCTTACGAAAAACTTACGATTTGCGTAAGCTATTCAGTCATGCAAGAACCAATAATATTACAGGAGGGCTGCTTGCAGACTATCCTGTAATATTATCGGTTCTTATAGGACGCTAGTCCGACACTGCAATGAGCAACGCGAAATTGCAGTGGCATGACTGAAATAATTGCATGACTAAAACATTCGCAAATTGCCGGCAATACGCATTCATCAACAGATGAAACAACCGTATTGCCGGCAATTTATGAATACATGCTTAAACATGGAAACAGCTTCCACCTATAAATTCCCTTAAAATCGAATTGTTCGGCACTGACTCTCCACTGATTGCCAAAAAATAATCCAAAAACTTCAGCAGTCGCTTCGCCTCCAGATATTCCGGTGCATCATGAGGAATTGCAAATAACAGCGGTTCCGCATACTGCTTAATTACGCTTAATTCATACAGCAATGCAGAATTAAACATCACATCCGCTTCCTCCTGAAATGGAAAGATATTCTTCTCCTCTCCCCGGCGCACGGAATTCCACATGTCAATCGTCATCCGGGCAGTATTTCCTCTGGTTCTTGCATCCCGGACAATACGGCGGATCAATCTGCCATCCGTAGTGGAAATCCGATTATGCTGATCAATATTCAGACTGGTCAGTGCGCTTATGTAAATCTTGAACTTACTGTCATCCGGCAGTTGTTCCGACATCTTCGGATTCAAACCATGGATTCCTTCAATCACCAATACATCTCCAGCATTTAGCTGTTTAAAATCTCCCTTATATTCCCGCATACCGGTATGAAAGTTAAAGGTTGGCAGCTCTACCCTCTCACCAGCCAGCAGCTTAGACATATCTTCATTGAACTGTTTCATATCGATTGCTTCGATACATTCAAAATCATATTTCCCATTGGCATCCCGCGGCGTATCCGCACGATTGACAAAATAATCATCCAGAGCAATCGGATGTGGATGCATTCCGTGGGCACGAAGCTGGATACTTAACCGATGAGAAAATGTAGTCTTGCCGGAAGAACTTGGTCCGGCAATCAGAACGATCTTTTTTCCATCTCGTTCAATCCGTTCCGCAATTTCCGCGATTTTCTTCTCCTGCAGAGCCTCCTGTACCAGCATCAGGTCTCCAATGTCACCTTCTGCAATCACATCATTTAAGGCACCCACTGTGTCCACGCCAAGCATGGTACTCCAGTCTTCCGATTCCTTCAAAACCTTAAAGAGCTTCTTTTGTGCCGCAAATGGTGCCAGATTCTCCGGCTCCTCCATGGTTGGCAGCTGCAGCACAAAGCCGGCGCTATATAAAATCAAGTCAAAGCACTTAATGTATCCGGTGCTTGGTACCATATAGCCATAATGATAATCCTCATAGTCTTCAATGGAATAAAGATTGGCTGCAGATACCCGCCGATACTGGAACAACCGTACCTTATCCTCCATGCCCTGTGCAGCAAACCGCTTGATTGCAATATCTGTACTGACACTTTCCTTTTCAATGGGAATATCTGCCCAGATTAAATCCTTCATTCTCCGCTTAATGGAATAAAGCAGGTCCTGGCTCACCCCTTCCGGCAAACCCTCCACCTCACAATAATAGCCGTTTCCAATGGAATACATCACCCGTACCTGAAAGTCCTTGGAATGATTCATAACATCATCAATTGCCTTCAGCATCAACAGTGTGGCACTGCGTTTATAAGATTGAAATCCAATCTCATCTGCCGTAGTCAGAAACTGTATTTCACAATCACTCTGTATCGGTTTAAATAATTCACACAGCTTTCCATTCATATAGGCCAGTACAATATCATGCTGCTCCCGCTGCTGATACTGCTTTGACAGCTCCAGTAATGTAGTTCCTTCTTTCATAGAAATTGTCTCACCATACACCGTTACCCTTACATCACCCATATCCATTACCTCCTACTGTAGTAAAATTAAAGAATCTGAATCGGACTACCGGTATCCATACAGGTAATCTGAATATCCTCCTCCGAGGCATACCCTCGAATATACTCTGCCATAAACTCTATAAAAATATGTTCCAGTCCATAATGGGTCGCATCCATAATGATTAACCCCTGATCCACTGCATCTATACCTTCATGATGTCCAATATCCCCGGTAATCAGCAATTCCGCACCCGCTTTCAGGGCATGGCTGATTTCACTTTTTCCAGACCCAGGAGAGATTGCAACACGGCTGACCTTCTTTTCTGCATCGCCATATAGAATCACGTTTTTCAAACCAAATTTTTCTTTTACCAATTCCGCAACTGCACTGACCGTCATTGGTCTTCCCAGGTTCCCGATTCTTCCAATTCCTTCCGCTTCTTTTTCTTCTGATGTGGTAATCTCCAATGGAACAGCATTTAGCAAATGCATCCTGTTCCCTGCCAATTCACCCATGCTGCCCTTAATATCAAAATTCGTATGCATGGCATAACATGCAATTTGGTGCGTTCCCAGCTTCCAGATTCGTCTTCCAACCAGGCTTTGATTGTTTATCTGTTTCATCCCATGGAATATCATGGGATGATGAGTCAGCAGCAAATCCGCCTTCTGTACTACCGCTTGTTCTACCACATAATCCGAAGCATCGAGAGCTATCATGATATGATGAATTTCCTGTTCTTCATCACCAAATAGCAATCCAACATTGTCCCACTCTTCTGCATAATGAAGGGGTGATAATTCCTCAAACCAATTCATAATCTTTCGTAACTTCATAATACTTCTGTGCCTCCCCATTCCATTCTAGTTGCACAGACAATTCCTGAAAACGCTTCTGTGCCTTTTCCGTATTTTGCTTCTGCAGTTCTAATCTTAAATCCAGCAGTTGTTGATATTCTTTTTTTAGATATTGATATAATACCTCTGACCGTTCCTTTAACAGGTACTTTCCATACTCATATTCTACCGGCTTCCATGATACCGGCTCCTGCTGCATTGCTTTCATAACCGTATAGTATTTTCCATCTTCATAAAGCATATGCTCCTGCACAAGCTCATATCCCACACTATGTAAATAACGGCGAACCTCCGGTATTTCGGACTGTGGCTGTAGAACTAACGTCTTTATCTTCTGTCCTCTCTTCATTCCACGGTCTATAATCCCAATCATAAGCGGCCCGCCCATACCTGCAATAATAACGGTATCCGCTTCTCCATCTTTTAAAGATTCCAGTCCATCCGATAGTCTGCATTGAATCCGATTCTGCAGTCCTTTTCGCGCCACATTTTCCCTGGCTCTTGACAAAGGTCCCGACCGGATATCCATGGCAATCGCCCCCTCTGCAACGCCCTGTTCAATCAAATATATGGATACATATCCGTGGTCACAGCCTACATCAGCAATCATACGACATGGTTCCACCATATCAGCAACCTGCTTCATTCTTAATGACAATTCCATGGATTATTCCTCTAAGAAATCCTTTAATTTCCGACTTCGGCTTGGATGTCGTAATTTCCGCAGAGCCTTTGCTTCAATCTGCCGAATCCGTTCCCGGGTCACGCTGAATTCCTTTCCTACTTCTTCTAAGGTCCGGGCTCTGCCATCATCCAAGCCAAATCGCAGCCTTAATACCTTCTGCTCCCGCTCTGTTAATGTATCCAACACCTCCACCAGCTGCTCCTTCAGCAAAGTAAAAGCGGCAGCATCTGCAGGTACCGGAACATTTTCATCCTGAATAAAATCACCCAGATGACTATCTTCTTCTTCACCAATTGGAGTTTCCAAAGAAACCGGTTCCTGAGAAATTTTCAAAATCTCCCGTACCCGTTCCACCGGCATATTCATTTCCTTTGCTATTTCCTCCGGAGAAGGCTCTCTGCCCAACTCCTGCAGCAGCTGACGCTGTACCCGTACCAGCTTATTAATGGTTTCTACCATGTGTACCGGAATTCGAATGGTTCTCGCCTGATCCGCAATGGCTCTGGTAATAGCCTGACGAATCCACCAGGTTGCATAGGTAGAAAACTTATATCCCTTTCGATAATCGAACTTCTCAACAGCCTTAATCAATCCCAGATTTCCTTCCTGAATCAGGTCTAAGAAAAGCATTCCCCGTCCTACATAGCGCTTGGCAATACTTACTACCAGACGAAGATTTGCTTCTGCCAGCTTTTTCTTGGCATTTTCACCTTCCAGACCACCATTTTCCATAATCTGGGCTAATGTAATTTCCTCCTCTGCACTTAGAAGGGGAACCTTACCGATTTCCTTCAGATACATCCGAACCGGATCTTCAATGCTGACACCTTCCGGCACTGAAATATCAATCTGCTCTACCTCTTCCTCTTCTATCTCAAAAGGAATATCATCCGGTTCCTCATCCGTCATGGATAGTACGTCAATATTACTGTTCTCCAAAGCATCATATACCATTTCCATCCGCTGTTCATTCAAATCAATTCCAGCAAAATGTCCGATAACCTCTTTATCCTCCAGAACATTCTTCTTTTTCTTTGCCAGTTCAATCAAGGATTTTAACTGCTCTTCAAACTTTGCATTCATATCCTTCTTCTCTTCTTTTCCTTCCATGGTTTTCCATCCTTCCATTTCATAATCATATTTTAACCACAGGTGAAAGAAATATTCCACGTTGGAATCTGACCCTTTTGCTGAATAATCTCCTGTAGCTTACTGTAATCCTGTAAATGTGTTAATTGCGCCTGTATGCTTTCCTCCTTGACCTTCCGTACAATCTCGGTAATCAAGACGGCATTCTCTTCCGGCAAAGGTTCTAACTGCAGTGTAGTCTGTAATACGGAGGCCGCCTTTGTCTGCTGCTCCACATCCTCATACTGATTAATAATACCTGCCGGATTCACAGTTCCGGTTGTCTCATACTGTCCAAACAGCTGTGTTGCCAGAGCCTGACAAAAAGAATCTGTAAAATCCTCCGGTCCAATCCGCCCCTGCATCTGGGGAAAAAGCTCCTCCGGATAATTGACCAGCCAGGTCAGAAGCAGACGCTGAGGCTGCTGCCTGCGCTGTTCTAATCGTTCCTTCCGGCGGATGTCCTGCGGTGTTTCCTCCTGAACCGCTTCCCGGTACTGCTTCTGTTCCGTCATATATCGTCCATAACGATTTACGGAATCCGTCAGCATCTTCTTGTCCATAAAGTACTGATTGGCAATTGCATCAATATAATTCTCCCGCTCCATGGGTTCCTGTAAAACTGCTACCAGCTTTACCACCTCCTGCTGGAACCGGGTCCGACTCTCCGGGTCCTGCTGGTCATACTGTCCCGCTGCCATCCGTACCTGAAACATCATACTGCTTTCTGCCTTTCGAATCCGCTCTTCAAATTCATCCGCTCCTAAGGCTTTTATAAATTCATCCGGATCCTTGTAGGGCTGCATATTAATCACCCTTGCAGATATACCTGCCTCCCGCAATATAGGAATTGCCTTTTGCGCTGCTGCAACTCCGGCACCGTCACTATCATATGCCAGATATACCTTATCCGTATATCGCTTTAACAGCATTGCCTGCTGAATGGTAAACGCAGTTCCCAGCGAAGCAGTCGCATTGTCAAAGCCTGCCTGATGCATGGAAATCACATCCATATATCCTTCACACAGTATAAAGCCTTCCCGCCGGGAGCGCCTTGCCAGATGAAAACCGTACAGATGTCTTCGCTTCTCATAAATCTTCGTTTCCTGAGAATTCACATACTTGGGAAGCCCATCTCCCATTACTCTTCCGCCAAAACCAATGACCTTCCCATTCAAATCCATAATGGGAAACATAACACGATTCCAAAAAACATCCGTTACTCCCTGCTTTTCATCAAATCGTATAAGACCGGTATCCATCAGCATCTTATCATCATATCCCTTCTGCTTTAAATACCGATACAAATCATCCCGATAAAGATTCGAATATCCTAAGCCAAACTGATGAATAATTTCCTTTGAAAGTCCTCGTTCCGTCAAATACTTTAGCGCTGCTTCTCCATCCTTTTGCCGAAGGGCATAATAAAAATATCCGGCCGCTGCTTTATTGATTTCCTTTAAAGCACTGTTATAATCTGCTTCCCTTCGCTCCTGCAGAGTCATTTCCCGCTGCGGCAGAGGAACACCTGCCCGGTTAGCAAGATATTCAATAGACTCCGGAAAGGTATAATTCTCATACTGCTGCAAAAAGGTATATACGGTTCCGGCAGCTCCGCAGCCAAAACAATGATACAATTGCTTTTCTCTGCTCACATGAAAGGACGGGGTTTTTTCATTATGAAAAGGGCAGCATGCCGTATAGGTATTTCCCTTTTTTTTCAAGCTGACATAAGAATTGATCACATCCACAATATCATTCCGGGAACGAATCTCTTCTACCAACTCTTCCGAATAAAACATCCTTTTCTCCCCTATCCTCTCCAAGCCTTCGGCACAAACAAATCCCGAAAGGTATGAACTGCAAAATTATCTGTCATTCCTGCAATATAATCACAAACCACAATTTCTGTTTTCTCATGCTCCTGTATCATATGCTTATACTCCTCCGGCAGTTCTTCCGGATTCTCATAATAATAGCCAAATAACTGACGAATCATAGACTCTGCCCGTACCTCTTCCCCCTTGGCCTTGGGATTAAAATATACATGTCGGAACATATATGTCCGCAGTCCCTTCATTGCCTGTTCAGTCTGCTCTGACATACAAACATCAGTCTTGCCCTCACTATGAAGTACAATGTCATGAATCATGGTGTTAATCCGGTCCCGGGTAGTATGTCCCAAAACCCGGGTACATTCCTCCGGTAAATCAGATTCTGCTATGATTCCTGCACGAATGGCATCATCAATATCGTGATTGATATAAGCAATCTTATCTGCAATACGAACCACCTTGCCTTCTAAAGTAGCTGGTTGTCCCACGGAACGGTGGTTCAAGATGCCATCCCGAACTTCCCATGTTAAATTCAGACCCTTACCCTTTTTTTCTAATTTCTCCACTACCCGAATGCTCTGTTCATTATGATGAAACAATACCTTAGGACTTCCGTCACTGTTAAACAATTGTTCTCGGTACTCCTCTGTTCCCTGAAGGTCTGCATCCGTCAATTGAGTCTCTAATAAATCCCACAAGGCCGCGCTCAAAGCCCGCTCTCCTGCATGTCCAAAAGGGGTATGCCCCAAATCATGTCCCAAAGAAATTGCCTCCGTCAGATCTTCATTAATCCGCAACGCACGGGCAATGGTTCTGGCATTCTGTGACACCTCTAAGGTATGGGTTAACCGGGTACGGTAATGATCTCCTTCCGGGGATAAAAATACCTGTGTCTTGTCCTTTAGTCGTCGAAAAGACTTGGAATGAATAATCCGGTCCCGGTCTCTCTGATAAATAGGACGCAGATCACACTCCGGTTCCTCAATATCACGTCCTCTGGATTCACAGCTTAAGGATGCATATTCACTTAAATACTTACGCTCCCATTCTTCCTGTTTTTCTCGAATCGTCATATGTATGCTCCTGATCAAATTCTCATGTCAAATTCTAAGGATTCAGCCTTGTCGTTCATAAGCTATACTTTAAATATTCTACATTTTTTGTAATATCCCTCTTTTTTCTTTTAAATTTCACAAGAGCAGGCAAAATGCCTGCTCAGATGTGAAAATAATATGCAGTTTATAAAAAGGGGATTAACCCTTAACACTACCTACGGCAACACCCTGAATAATATATCTGGATAAGAACAGATATACAATAACAACAGGGAGAATGGAAAGAACCATCGCCATATAAACCTTACCATTATCAAAAGATAAGAAATCTGCTTCTCTCAGCTTTGCAATAACGATAGGCAACGTATATAAACTCTGCTTGTTGATAATCAACTGCGGAGTAAAGTAGTTATTCCAGTTAGTAACAAAAGCAAAAATTGCCTGTACTGCGATTGCCGGCTTCATAATCGGAAGCACAATAGAATTAAAGGTCCGGAACTCTCCAGAGCCGTCAATACGTGCTGCCTCTACGATTTCCAACGGCAATGAACTCTGCATATACTGCAGCATAAAGAAATATACAACTGGTGCAGCAATGGTCGGTATAATCAACGGAATATAATTATCCAACAACCGAAAACTCTTCATTAAGTCATAAAAACCAAGTGCTGTAACCTGACTTGGAATCATCATGATTGCCAAGATGAAGGTCTGTATTGCTTTTCTTCCCTTAAAATCATATGCATGAACTGCATATGCAGTCAGCGTGGAAGCATAAGTAGTACAAATAGCACAGGCTGCTGAAATCATCAATGAATTCAATAACGCTCTTAAAATCGGAATACTGGCATCCGTTAATGTGTTCTTTAAGTTCTTAACAACCCAGGTGCCTGGCAAAACCAACAATCCCCGAGTAATCTCATGAGACTCATGGGTAGAATTAATCACCATGACATAGAGAGGGAACAAGCAAAGAATCGTCAATATAATCAGCACGATATACCGAACTATTTTTATTCGTGCTATATGAGCATGATAGCTCTTTTCGTCCATTTTTTTAGCCATTTTGTCTCCTCCCTTCTAATATTCGTCGCCCTTAGTATTCAACCGGAATACAATAAAGCTTAAGATACCTGTAACAATGAACAGAATGACGGATAATGCACCGGATCTTCCATAATCTTTAGAATACAGGAAGTTATTCAGCCACATAATCATAGTCAAAGAGGTCCGGTTCGGACTTCCAAGACCTTTACTCAAAATCTGAGGCACGTCGAACATCTGCAAACCACCAATCATGGATGTAATGAGTACATATAAGAAGATTGGCTTTAACAGCGGCATGGTAATTCTGGTAAATACCTGCATAGAGGTAGCACCATCTACATTAGCAGCTTCAAACAGAGATGTATCAATACCCATGATACCTGCCATTAACATAATGGTAGTATTACCAAACCACATTAAGAAGTTCATCGTACCAACCAAACCTCGAACACCCCAGGTAATTTCCAGGAACTTTATAGTGCTTCCTCCCAAGGTATTAATCAGACCATTGACAGGTCCCAATTCAGAGAACAATGAATAAAAGAGCATTGAAAATGTAGCTGCCATAATCAAGTTCGGCAGATAAATAACAGTCTTAAAGAACTGCTCTCCTTTTAAACGAACCTGAGTATCTGCAAACCATACACCCAATAACAATGAAATCAGAATCTGCGGGATAAAACCAATGACCCACATAATCATGGTATTACCAAAATACTTTGGCAGTTCACCGGAAAGTATCTTGCCATAATTTGCCAATCCTACAAAGGTGGGACCTACCTGCATCAAACCTTCCATATACATTTCAAAAAAGCTTCGATACACGGTGTTAATCAACGGAACCAGAGAAAACACGGTGTATACGAGGAAGAATGGTATCAGAAAGATGTAGCCCCACTTAGTATAACTGACAACCTTGCTTTTTTTTGTTGCTGCCATACTATTTCTCACCTCACATTATATTTTTGTAACATCATTTAATGTCAAAAAACGTGCCTGCCTTTCTAAGACAGGCACGTTCCATACTACCCTAAATTACGATTCAGGTGCCTTTATTACTCTTCTGGTGCAGATAATGAAGGCCACTGCTCGGTAACTGTTGAATAGAAGTTCTTCAGTGCATCTTCCTTAGCGGTAGTTCCATTGAAGTACTCACCCATAGAAGCCTGATATGTTTCAATCATCTGGTCATATGGAGTCATATTCTTAACTTCGATCTGATCAGCAGCATCCTTGCAGAATGCAAAATAGTTGCTGTCGCCAAGCTCTAACCAATCTCTTCCTACATCAACATTTTCTGCTGCAACTGCTGCTGCTGCTTCCTTGTTGTTCGGGAAGTTTAAGTCACCCTTAGCAATCTTCTGAGCTACTTCTGGATCTGCAGTCATAGCGTACATAATTTCATAAGCTAAATCCTTGTTTGTGCAGTTAGCACCAGCACATAACCAGGTACCACCCCAGTAATATGCATCTGGTCCCTGACAGATAGACCACTTAGAGTTGCCATCCATCTGCTCATCCATAGACCACAGTAAGTACCAGGTACAACCAAAGTAGCAGAAGTTGTTCTCACGCATACCGTTACCCCAGTTACCAGCACCATCCCAAGTGTCACCACCAGCCATGTAGCCGTTGTCATACCAGCCCTTAGCCATCTCGGTCCACTCTTCGATCTCACTAGGAACAGTGATTACGCCTTCCTGTACCCAAGGAGTAGAACGCTTAGCGTTAAATACACGGGAACCTTCCTGATAGTCAGTTACCATAGTATAGCCAGCATCCTTCATCTTCTTAGCAGTATCTGCAAATGCATCCCAGTCCTTAACGAACTCCTGAACATCTGCAGCATCACGTACACCTAATACTTCCTCAGCAATATCAGCATTGTATACCAAGAAACCTGCAGCTGCCTGCCAAGAAACACCTCTTGTTACGCCACCATCAGTAACTACATCTACAGTATACTGATAGAAGTTGTTAAGGTCATCATCTGTAAAGCCTAAGTCCTTAACATCCATAGCTACACCAGCATTTGCTCCGGTATACTTGATAGCATAATCTGCTTCTACCAGGAACATATCTACCTGAGAGCCATCTGTCAAAGCTGTATCCAGCTTGTTCTGATAGTTCATGTTGGCATTCGAATTCTCTACGAACTGAATACGTGTACCATCATCCATATAACCGCCCATGTGATCTTCATCAGCAGTATAACCTGGCATATACTTAGCCATCAGGTCTCTGTACTCATTGTTCCATACATAAATATAGAATGTCTCGCCACTGCCACCATTACCACCATTGTTATCATCTACTGTTGGTGTGTCACTACCAGCATTTGGATCTGCACTGGTATTGTTGTTGTTACCACAAGCTGCCAGTGATAATCCCATCGCTACAGCTAAAGATAACGCCAAAACTTTCTTGAATTTTTTCACGAAAAAACCCTCCTTTAAAAATGTGTGTGTGTTAGCCCTCACAGGTTCATCATGGCTTGGTTTGGATTTCATATGTAATCTTATCCAAGCCTTCCGTTCCGGTTAAGACTAAATGATATTTGCTGCTTTCGCAACTTTACAT
>JAIECC010000022.1 GCA_029068665.1 Lachnospiraceae bacterium | reverse complement strand
TAACGCGGGGTGGAGCAGTCTGGAAGCTCGCCGGGCTCATAACCCGGAGGTCATAGGTTCAAATCCTGTCCCCGCTACTAAAAATCACAAGCTCATTTATACGCCCAGATAGCTCAGTTGGTAGAGCAGAGGACTGAAAATCCTCGTGTCACTGGTTCGATTCCGGTTCTGGGCATGGGTCCCTTAGATGCCACATTAGTGGTATTTAAGGGTTTTTTTATATAAGTTTGTCCGTTTTGCAGGATATTAGAATCGTTGAGAAGCAGGAGAGAATAAATGAAGAGAGTTTTCAATGAGTGCTTACAGGAATATTGTGGACGGGATTACTATCCCTGGCATATGCCGGGGCATAAACGACAGGAAGTTCCGTTATCTGAAATAGAAACACTAGGAAAATTAAAAGGTTTGGGAGCAGGCATGGATGTGACGGAAGTTCCGGGACTGGACAACTTGCTTGCCCCGGAGGGAATCTTAGCAGAATCCATGGCACAGCTGTCGGAGGTTTATGGCAGCCGGAAGTCCTATTATCTGGTAAATGGCAGTACCAGTGGCATTCAAACAGCAGTTTCTGCTGTCTGCAATCCCGGAGATACGATTATCATGAGCCGGAATTGTCACAAAGCAGTGTATAATATTGTGGCATTGCTGAATTTAAAACCGGTATATCTGTATCCGCGTATAATGGAACCATATGGGATTTGCGGAAGTATTACGCCTACGCAGGTGGAGAAGGCTTTGCATGAGCATCCGGAGGCAAAGGCAGTTATTTTTCCTTCTCCCACTTATGAGGGAGTTCTGTCAGATGTTCGCGGTATCAGTGAGATTGTCCATCGGGCAGGCAGTCGGCTTATTGTCGATGAAGCCCATGGAGCTCATTTAGAGTTTGGAAAGGGATTTCCTGATTCTGCTATACGCTGTGGAGCAGATCTGGTGATTGAAAGTTTGCATAAAACCCTTCCTTGCTATACGCAATGTGCCATTTTGCATATTGGAGGTGCAGAAACCGAAAGCATGAAATCGGGAGGCAAAAAAGACAGAAGTGTAAAAAACGGAGAATCCACAGAGAATCGGATAGATGATCAGGAACTGATTCAGCGGGTAGAACGGTATCTGGGGGTTTATCAGACCAGTTCGCCTTCTTATCTGTTTGTGGCTGCCATGGAGGATTGCATTGCCACAATGGAGGAATGGCGACAGACCCGGATGGTAGAATATTATTCCCGCTTAAAGTATTACCGCAAAAAGTGGTTGGGGCTGAAATGGATCCATTTATTAACGACGGAAGAAGTCCAGCGGGCAGGAGTCTTTGCCTATGATGAATCAAAATTGATCTTCTGTATGCCGGAGCATACATGGACCGGTGAGGAGTTCCGGAAAGAACTGGAGGAAGAGTTTGGAATGGTGCTGGAAATGGCATCCTTAAACTATGTATTGGCAATGACAAGTGTTGTAGACAGGGAAAATGGATATGAGCGTTTGCTTCTTGCATTGCAGGAAATGGACCGCCGTGCTTCTCAATGTCGGTTATTAAAGAAAACAGGAGAAAACTCAGGGGAAAATCGACACAAATCGACAGTTGAAATGAAGGCAAACAGAGCTTCGAATAGTAATCCGGAGCCTGCAAGGTTTTTGCCGGGAGAAGCGATTCATAAAAAATCAAAAGAGATTCTTTTGGCAGAAGCTGTGGGAGAGATTGCCGGAGATTATGTAACGGTATATCCACCGGGAATACCTGTGCTTGTTCCAGGGGAGCAGATTTCTGCATTACAACGGGATTATATTGTAAAGTGTATTCAAGATGGGTTAACGGTTCATGGCATAGTACAGGATTCTTCCGACTGGGGGCAGAAGCTTCCCTATATAAAAGTATTAATGGAAAGTTAAAACTTGATTTCAAATAGAAATGTGAGTTTGAAAAATGTAGAATACAGCACTTATCAGCAGGTTAATTGTATCGTGGAAAATAAGAGATTTTCATTATATAATAACTGTGTTATACTGAAATAAGTGATGAAAAAGAATATTTAACGAAGGAGGATTTTTATGTATTACAGTAATTCGGATATAGAAGATATTTTTTCTTCCATGGTAGTATCGACTGTGTTTTTTGTTATTTTTTCCATTGTTTTTCTTGTGTTAGCGGCGATGTATGTTCTAAACAGCATAGGAC
>JAIECC010000219.1 GCA_029068665.1 Lachnospiraceae bacterium | reverse complement strand
TATCAACGGCTTTTGACAAAGGCGGAAGAGCAGGGCAGCACGTTGATACAGGTGTTGATAAAGGCTAAGAGTATTAGTGCAATAAAACCGGATTATGAGCACTGGTTAGCAGAATGCTTGGAGGCAAAGGATTGGCAGGGCTTGAATAACCTGATTTTTCAAACAAACCGGCATGATTTGCTGCCTTCTGTGTCCAGTGGATATGACCATTGCTTTTTGTTTTTGAATCTGCTAAGTGCTTTCGCCTGCGGGGATGTGGATTCCATAGAGCGGATGTTTCCTTTTGAATTAGGTCTGACTTCCAATGGTTATCCTTTTTACCTTGTTGCGGGAAATCTTTTTATAGCATTGTGGTATCGAAAGAATGGCATGGATAAGGAAGGGGCATTGTTGAAGAAGGCACTTCCCAAGGCAGAGAAATTCATAACCACGAAGAAACCCCAGTGGGAGCGTGCTGCTACAGCATATCTTCTTGCATTATTTCATGAGGATATGGCAGAAGCACAGAAGCAGCTCCAAGAGGTATGCAAGTCTTATATGCGGAGTGATATGGCTCCAATGAAGAAGGTTCTTTGTGTAGAGGCCCACGGCTTGTATTGTCTGGCGCAGTATCTGCTGCCACAGGAGATGGTTCAGCAGATGGAAATGCCGGAGTATAAGAACTTTTCCAAAGAATATGCCAAGTGGAGAGAGGAACATCCAAAACCGGAGCCGGGCTTATACTTTACATATCCTGCACCAATGGAGATTGTGAACCGGATGTATCTGGCACCGGTTGCCAAAACCAAGCTGCACCAGCCATATCTGGGACAGGAGAATCCGTATATGTCTGCCAGAGAGAAGAAGCAGTGGTATCTGGACTTGGACGGAATGCTGGAGGAATTTGTTACAAGCATTTAGGTAGTCTGCTGCCATAAAGCAATTATTAAGGAGGAACACCAATGAAGCTGAAAACAGCAAAGATATTGTCCATCATATTAGCATCCATACAATTGCTTACTGTACTGCTTACAGCACTGATTACCCTGAATCAATATGTAGTCAAGCAGCGATATGTGGTGGATACAGTGATTTTAGAAACGAAAACCATACCGATTGCCGCATTTTGCCAGAGTGTTATTCCACTGATTTTGTATTTAATATTAATTTGGTTACTCTTTATGGCAGAACACAAGAATACAAAAATGACCGCAGGAATTTTGGTTCTGTTTGGTGTTGTATTGTTTCTGACCGTTTCTTATCTACCCACCATTGAGAATATGCTCGTAGGAAAAACTATGGGAGTTGAGGCGCTTGCCAGCCTTTCTGCTTTAAATCAGGCGGTTACATTGCTTTGTAAACCTTTTCAGACTTTTGCATTTGCATTGTTCTGCTTTGTCATAGGAGGATATTGGGGATTGCAGAAGGAGGAGGCTTAAGGTGCTTCGAATTAAATAATGTACTTAAATACAGGTCGGTGTTAAAATGCCGGCCTGTATTTTTGTGCATAAATCTGGAAAATAAGCCCATACTTAAAAAAACGAAAAAAGGAGATGTATGAGCGGGATGCAATATATTTGTAAGGTATGTGGATATGTATATGATGAAGAGGCCGGGGATCCGGGAAGCGGTATTCCACCGGGAACGAAATGGGAGGATGTACCGGAGGATTATCTGTGTCCTTTATGCTTTGTGGGAAAGGACCAGTTTGAGGAGCAGTAGGAGGTAGAAATATGGAGGCAGCAGCATTACCGGTCAGGAATCAGAGCGGTTACTATGAAATACGATTAGAGAGTATCGGCGGACTTGGTGCAAATCTGTGCGGAAAAATGTTAGGGGAACTGGGGCTTCATTACCTGGGCTTAAACAGCGTCAGCTTTTCCAGTTATGGCTCGGAGAAAACAGGAACGCCGGTAAAGGCCTATATACGATACTGTGATATGGATAAAGAAATCCGGGTACATTCTCCGGTTACACAACCCCATTTGCTGGGAATCTTTCACGAAGCACTGATGACGGATTCCACGATTCTGGATGGCTGCAGGCCGGAGACAAAGATTGTAATTAACACAGAAATGGATTCCCGGGAGGCAGTAAGTACAAGAAATCAGTCTGTTATGGGGACAATCTATTATGTACCGGCACAGAGGATTGCCATAGAGACCCATTCCCGCATCAATGTTGTGATGCTGGGAGCCATGGCAAAGGTGATGGGTTTTGTACCATTGAAAGCGTTAAATGAAATCTGTGAACATGCATTAGGAAGGAAGTATCCCGATGCCCTTGCCGGGAATCTGGAAGGAATTCGCAGAGGCTATGAAGAAGTAACCTGTGGAAAAGAAGGGACAAAAGACTCAGAACAAGCGAAGGAGGAACAAAAGAAACAGTGTGGGGAAGACCGGGAGCAGGGAAAACAGACACAGAATGTATGGGGATATGAAACAGCCCCTATTGGAGGAATCAATCCCCGGTATGGAAGCAGTGTCATTTCGGACCTGTCACCTTCCAGACAGGGCTATATTCCGGTATTTATTCAGGAGCGGTGTATTAATTGCGGTTTATGTGATTCCACCTGTCCGGATATGGTATTCCAGTTTCAAAAGGGAGAATACAAGGGAAGAGAAATGATGGTGAATCGAGGACTGGATTATTACCACTGTAAGGGTTGCCTTCGCTGTGTAGAGGTCTGCCCTGTACAGGCACTGGTAAAAGGGCTGGAGGCAGAGCATCCCCGGAAGGAGTGGTTTGTTCCCAATCAGGAGTTGCTTCGTTCACCGGACTACTATGAGAAGGCAGGACCGGATGGATATATTACGTCTGAGTCATTTTTAACAGAGAAACGAATGGAGGGAGGAGAAGTCTGATATGGAAGAACAGGTAATGGAATATGCAAGTGGAAATGAGATGGCTGCAATTGCAGTCCGTCAGATTGGTTATGATCTGATGGGATATTATCCCATTACACCATCCACCCAGATTGCAGAGAATCTGGATTTAATGCGGGCAGAAGGAACCACAGACCTGATTATGATAGCAGCAGAAGGTGAGCATAGTGCAGCAGGTATCTGCTACGGGGCCTCGGTAGGAGGCGGCAGGGTTTTTAATGCCACCAGTGCCAATGGACTATTGTATGCACTGGAGCAGTTTCCGGTACAATCCGGTACCCGGTATCCTATGGTAATGAATGTGGCATGCCGGACAGTATCCGGTCCCCTTTCCATAAAAGGGGATCATAGCGATATCATGTATATGTTGAATACCGGCTGGTTGATTTTCTTTGCCCATACGGCACAGGAGGTCTATGATTTTAATCTCATTGCCCTTCGGCTGGCAGAGGAAGTACGGCTTCCTGCAATCGTTGCATTTGACGGATTCTTTACCAGTCACCAGAAGCGGAGGTGCTATCGGTTTGCGAAAGAGGAGCAGGTACGGGATTTTATTGGAGAAAAGCGGGAGCCCTATCCGTTCTTTGATTTTGAACATCCCATTACAGTCGGTTCTTATATGAATGAACCGGATTTAATTAATAACCGCTATCAGATGCATATGGCGATGGAGGAAGCGCGAAAGAAGGTGCCGGATCTGCTTCGAGAGTACGGAGAGCGGTCCGGAAGGGAATACCGGGAGTGGGAAGGCTATCGACATGAGGATGCAGATACCCTTTTGATTCTTCTTGGCTCTTCCTTCGATACGGCACAGGAGGCAGTGGACCGGATGCGGGAGGAAGGGAAGAAGGTCGGACTTTTGACCCTTCATATGCTGCGGCCATTTCCGGCAAAGGAATTATATGAGAATTGCCGTCATGCAAAAAATATCCTGGTGGCAGACCGACAGGACAGCTACGGTGCAGGAGGTGGTAATCTCTCTCTTGAGGTTCGGGCTGCTATGCAGAAATACGGCGGAACTGCAAGGATAAAGAGTATGGTGTATGGTTTGGGCGGCAAGGATTTCTATGTGGAGGATGCCATTTACATGCTGGAGTGGGCAGAGGCTGCTGAAAGCCCGGATTTCTCTTACTACGGTACTACACCGGGAACGGGAGAAGGGCAGGAGCAGAAGCCATTCTTTGCACCACTGACCAGGGAAAAGACCAGGTTGGATACAGAGAATTTAACCTTAAATGCTACTACAGCCATGCCCAAACGGCTGGCACCGGGACATGGAGCCTGTCCGGGCTGCGGGATTCCGGTGAATCTGAACCTGCTCTTGCGGGCAATCCAAAGTCCCGTAGTGCTTTTGTTCCAGACCGGATGCGGCATGATTGTGACCACACCTTATCCGAGGACCAGCTTTAAAGTGCCATATTTGCATAACCTGTTCCAGAACGGTGCAGCGACCTTAAGCGGACTGGCGGAGCTTTGTTATCGGAAGCAGAGACAGGGAGAAATACCCAAAGGCGATATTGTTTTCATTATGGTAAGCGGAGACGGCGGCATGGACATCGGTATGGGCTCTGCTCTTGGAACCGCTCTTCGGGGACATCGGCTTCTCCTTTTCGAATACGATAACGGCGGTTATATGAATACCGGCTATCAATTATCCTATTCCACGCCTAAGGGAGCAAGAAGCTCTACCTCTCACGTAGGAAAACAGCAATACGGAAAGACCTTTTTCCATAAAGACATGCCTCAGATTATGGCGGCTGCAAATATTCCATATGTAGCAACAGCAGCAGAATCCAATCCTACGGATTTTATGAAAAAGGCGGCAATGGCAGCAGAGTATGCAAAGACCTGCGGAGTAGCTTATTTGAAAGCGTTATCCGCCTGTCCCCTGAACTGGAATGATAAGCCGGCTACGGAGCGAAGTGTGATCAGTGCCGCAGTAGATTCCTGCTTCTTTCCACTGTATGAAGTAGAAGAGGGCAAGACCCGGTTAAGCTATGATCCGGAGAAAACAGGAAAGAAAATACCGATTCTGGACTGGCTCGCCATGATGGGCCGGACAAAGCACCTGCAAAAAGAGGAGTACAGCGATATTGTGGAAGAACTGCAGATAGAAGTAGATCGAAGATTTGCATGTCTGAAAGCCAAGTCCGAACATCCATTTTTATAATGGAAACAAAGGAAAAACGTTTTCGGGAAGAAGCAGTCAGATATATTAATTAGAAAATCAGAAAGGAAGTATGTAGGATGGCAGTAGAATTTAAGAATAGTGAAACAAAGGACAACCTGATGCGCGCATTTGCAGGAGAAAGTCAGGCAAGAATGCGGTATACGATGGGAGCCGCTGAGGCAAGAAAGCAGAAGCAGCAGGCAATTGCCCAGGTATTTATTTATACTGCAGATCAGGAACGAGAGCATGCAGAAATCTTTTATAATCATTTAAAAGAGTTGGGTGGTGAAACCATTCATATTGACGGAGGGTATCCGGTAGATATAACAGATGATCTGGCAAAGCTGCTCCGCATGGCACAGCATAATGAGTATGAAGAGCATGATGATGTGTATCAGCGGTTTGGAGATAAGGCAAAGGAGGAGGGCTTCCTAAGGGTAGCGGCATCCTTCCATATGATAGCGGAAATCGAGAAGTACCATGGTGACCGGTTTGGGAAATTCGCAGAGTGGTTAGAGCAGAATAAGCTTCATGTGTCGGATGTAAAGACCGGATGGATTTGCTTAAATTGTGGACACATCTATGAAGGAGAGGCAGCACCGGAGAAATGTCCGGTATGTGACCATGATAAGGGATATTTTATCCGGCTGGAGTTATCGCCTTTTGCAGAATAAAAAGTGTAAGCGACTGCAGAAAATTGGAATGAGAGGAATGTTACTTTTGCAGAAAAAGAATCCCCCGCAGCTTGCTGCGGGGGATTTCTTCATTGAGTTTTATATAATTTAGAAATTCTCCAGTAATGATTTGTAGAATTCACAATAATCACTGCGGTTATCTGCTGTAAAGGACATGGCCTCTCTTGGATGACGATTCAACTGACCGGTGAACATATATTGAAGATCGTATCCCCATACTACACCTTCTTGCTTCAGTGGAATCATATACTTTTCAATAAAGGTCAGCAGGCTGTAAAGACTGTATTTAGGGTTTTTCAGGAATCCCAGCAGCAGTTCCATAGCACAGTTGCCGGCACCACGACCCATGCCCTGAGCGGTAGCATCTAAGTAAGAGACACCATAGGAGAGCGTCTCGATAGTATTGGCAAAGGCGAGATTCTGATTATTATGTGCGTGGAAGCCTACCTTCTTACCAGTCTTTTCAGCAGCAGCTAAATAAGTATTCGCCAGTGCAGCAGCATTTTCCGGATAGAGAGAACCATAGCTGTCTACCAGATAAATGACATCTACGCTGGATGCAGCAATCATCTCCAAAGCTTCCTCTACCTGATTCAGATTTGCCTGAGAAATCGCCATGATGTTACAAGAGGTTTCATAACCCAGCTCATGAAAGTATTCGATCATTTCGATTGCTGCCGGAATCTGGTGAATATAGCAGGCAACCCGGACCATATCAATAACACTTTCGCTTTTCGGCAGAAAATCCGTTTTAAAATCACATCTGCCTACATCTGCCATAACTGCAATCTTCATATCTGAGATATTATCGCCTACGATGGCACGAATATCTTCCTCTTTACAGAATTTCCATTTGCCGAATTCTTCTTCCTTGAAAAGGTTCCGGCTGGCTTTATAGCCGAATTCCATATAATCCACACCGCTTTTAATATTGGTTTTATAAAGCTCCTGAACAAATTCATCTGTAAACATGAAGTTGTTGCAAAGTCCTCCGTCCCGGATGGTAGCGTCAAGAACCTTGATATCATCCCGGACGCTCATTAAGTTTCCTTTTCTTTTTTCTGTTCTGTTCTTTTTAGTTTCCATGTTAGTGCTCCTATATTTTTATATATACTTCACTGCTTTATCACGTTAAAGTGATTGAGCGACATAACGTATTTTAGCACTGGAATGTAGTTTTGTCAACATGGTGAAACTAAGTTCCTGTTTCGTTTATAAACAATATGATTTATAATGCAAATATGAAGTTTGTTTATAAGGAACCGGAACGGAGGTTACATATGCCGAAAGTAGAGCGGATACAATGTGGAAATGGGAACTGCTATCTTGTAAAAGATGGTGACAGCAGTATTCTGGTAGATACTGCAAGAACAAAATATCAGGAGCGGATTCTGGAACGCTGCAGGCAGGAGCATGTAAGGCTGATTGTGCTGACCCATACCCATATGGATCATTGCCAGAATGCTGCTTTTCTTTCGGAGCAATTACAGGTGCCCGTTGCAATTGCAAAGGAAGATGAGGAACTGATTGCAGATAACATGAAGCAGGAATTGAAGGCAGTTACATTACCGGGAAAAATCGTACTGGCTGCATCCATACAATCCTTTCATAAGGATGTCATACCGCCCTTCCAAGCAGAAGTGTTTCTGAAGGAAGGTGATTCCTTAGAGGCTTACGGAATCCATGCCAGGGTGATTGCTCTGCCGGGACATACGAATGGTTCCATTGGCATCGATGTGGAAGGGGATGGATTGATTGTAGGAGATGCGTTAATGAACATGTTTTATCCTACGGTTTCCATGCTGTATCATAATCGGGAAGAAATGTTGAAAAGTGCGGAGAAAATCAGTGGCTTTGGGGAAAGAGTTATTTACTTCGGACATGGAAAGCCGAAGAAAAATCGAAACTGGATGAAGGGGAACAATCAATTATGAATCAGAGTGTAATAGATATTATAATGACTCGAAGAAGTTATCGGGGAAGCTATAAAGATATACCTGTATCCAAAGAGGATTTGCTGCAGATTATGAAGGCTGGTCTGGCAGCTCCTTCCGGCTGCAATAAGCAGACCACCAGTTTGATTGCCGTTGATGATAAATCAGTATTGGAACAATTAAGACAAGTCATTCAGCCTCCTATCGGCGAGACTGCACCGGCTATGATTTGTGTTCTGACTCAAAGGATTATGGCATATCGTGATAAATGCTATGCGGTACAGGACTATTCTGCTGCCATTGAGAATATGCTGCTGGCAATTCATGCACTTGGATATGCAAGCTGCTGGGTGGAGGGGCATATTACGGATGATGATTGTATTGGCAGGCAGATGGCAGGCATTTTAGGTGTTCCCCAGGACTATGAACTGGTTTGCTTTTTGCCGATTGGATATCCGGAAGAGTCAGGTATAGAGCCTGTTAAAAAGGAATTCCAGGAACGGGCATGGTTCAATGGGTTCCGTAA
>JAIECC010000218.1 GCA_029068665.1 Lachnospiraceae bacterium | reverse complement strand
CTCTTCCGATCTGCTCTAATCCCTCCTCCAGATGTACCTCCGTCATCCTTCGGCTCAGGCTCTGCAGCTCGCTTTCCAGCCCCTTCCGGTTCAGTGCCTTTTTCTGACTGTTCAGATAATTATATGCATCCTTCAGATTCAGATTCCCGGCCTTTGTTGCATTGATATTCATCATATACTGCCGGAATTCCTCCTGCAAATCCTGCCCGTATGTCGCACCATGGCTGGATATGCACAGGGTATTGATATAGCCGTTCTTATCCATATCTGCAATTATCTCCGGAAGACCTGGCCCCTCTCCTGTGTCCAGCTCTCTTCCCGTATCCTGCTGATAGACCTTCAGTGACTTCTGATCCTTTCGGAAGCTCCGGTCAATCAGGTAAGCCTTTCCCTCCTGCTCCAGCTCCATGGAACCGGAATAACCGGAACTGTCAAAAGGCTCATGTCTGGTATATTCATCTGTACGGGCAGCAATCCCCCGCAGCCGTTCTACACCATAGAACATACCGATAATAAAGTCCTTTATGGTCGTTTTGCCGGCTTCATTGGGACCATAAATCAGATTGATTCCCTTTTGTAATTCCAGCTCCCGCTTATGATATTTTCCAAAATGCCGTAAATACAGCTTCTTAATATACATCCTTATTTCCTCTTAACCTAACAGTTCCGCCATTCTGCATGGCTGAACTATTTTTCGAACTCCCGGCACCGCATCAGGGCCTTGACTCCGTATTCCAAAGCACGCTGATGGAGCACATCCTCCTGTCCTTCAAAGCTCTGAATATACCGTCCCAGCAGATTATCCGCATTTTCCTCCTGTAGTTGTTCCAAATCATAAGCCTCATGGGTCTGATCAACAATCTCATAGATATGATACAGATTCATCAGACCGTTCAGGTCTGCCTGAAACAAAGAGCTTCGATAGCCTTGCAGCAGGACCCGGTAGATATGCTCGGAACCAAGCTCATCCATTTGTTCCTGTACCAGCTTCTGAAGCTGGTAATTCGTCATTTCCGGCTGTACCTCAACAGGCAGCTCCACATACTGCCGACAGCTAAACTCCCGCCATTCCGTCCGACAGGACCAGCCTTCCTTCTGCTTTACTGCTTCTCCGATCACATACCCTCTGGCACCAATATCGGTGTAATCAATGGGCTCTAAGGAGCCGGGATAAATCATCTGATCTGCCGCGATGATTTCCGGCTTATGAATATGTCCTAGGGCTATATAATCAAAGCCGGAGCTTAACAACCCTTCCCGGCTGATGGGACTGTGTTTCTCATCTCCTCCATGGGCCAGCAGGATTTGGAAATATCCCTCGTGAAATTCTTCCCCGGGAAGCTCCGGTGTCAGCCCGTCATATAAGGCTTCCGTAATAATCTGCCGATCATAACTGATTCCCGTTATACTGGTCTCCAGATCCTCCAGCACCACCTGCTCCGGCTCCCCGGTCCCCAGGCACAGGGTATCGGATTGAAACTCATAGCGGTCCAGGGGCGAACCGGCTGTCCGGTAATCATGGTTTCCTGCAATCAGGATGGTGGTTACATTTTCCAATTCATTTAACTGTGCATCCAGCTCCTTCAGCATAGAAGTGGTAGGCGGAAAATGAAATAAGTCCCCTGCAATCAGCAGCACATCAATCTTCTCTTTTTTTGCCACATCCAGCAGACGCTGAAAGCTGCTTTTAATCTCCTGGGCCCGCTGCTCTGACCATGATTTTCCTTTGTCCGGCACCACACCCAGATGCACATCCGCTATATGCATGAATTTCACATTACCACCTGCCAATCATTTTCATTCCTCAAACCTGCTTTCTTATCTTACTGTAAAAACCGTAGTCTTCCAGATATAGCATTCACAAATCCCCATATGTCCATACTCAGCTCATTAGCCACAAAAAACAGGTCTGCACTATCATGACTATGATAGCACAGACCTGTCCATTATTATAGTGATTCTGAAAAAATTAAGAGGAAATTTAGATTCCGGACCCATTCTTATTCCACATTATATGTCTTTTTCTCCAATTCTGTCAGTTCCTCATAATGAACCAGTTCCTTCCCCTGCATGATCAGATCATCAAGGGACTGATAAATAAAATATCCAAATCCATTTCTGGAATTATACACATAAATCTTACCCGCAATTTCATCCATAGCCAGAAAGCCTGGAACACTTGCTACCGTGGTATATACATTATCCTTGGTTGTCAGTAGATATGCTTCCCATCTGGTATTCAAAATACACAGTTCTAATTCCGGCAGATAAGAAACACTTCGTATCTTATTATCTTCTACAGGAACGCGCTTCGATATGGTCCCGGTACTTAAATCATACACCATAATAGAATTATCAATATCCGCAATTAACAGCATGGCATCATCCTGAGTAAGTTCCAAAAAGCACTGCTCTGCACAGAGTGCTTCAATCCGATGCATGGTCTTTCCTGTCTGCAGGTCTATTATATAGATAATCTGATCTGTTCCATATACCGCTGCCCAAGGCTGACCATATGCTGCCGTAAGTGTCACTTCATTTCCTGCAAAGCTCCCCATAACAGCAAGTCCGGTTTCCTCTACTTCTATCTTTGCTCCGGTAGCCGTATCATAGATTCCAAGACTGCCATCCAGCTGCCGGCCTGCGATATAGCCTCCATCTCCGGTGATTACAAAGGTCCGAAGTGTGGTATCCCTTAGCTCCCTGCATTGAGAAAAATCATCCGTATTATAAACACGTATCACATCTTCATCTACTCCGGCAAACCAGCTTCCATTCCGGGAAAAGGCAAAGGCTTCTCTTTTAGACTCACTGACCGAAACCTGTTCTAATTCCTCTCCCGTATCCAAATCGTAACAGCACAATATACCTTCATCATAACAAAGAAGCCGGTTGGTATCCTGATAAAGCTTATACCGGTATTGTATATCCGTAATATTTAATGGAAATTCATACAACTTCTCATGGGTTTCCGATGACAGAACCTGAAGTCCTTCTGTTGTTTGAAGCAGGATATACGCACCGTCTGCAGTACATATCCCCATGTTTCCATAATAGTTTTCTTCACTCTCACATGCCTGAAAGCTCTCACCCTGCATTCTGCTGCAGACCATAATCTTATTATCATTTCTATTCCGGTAAAACAGATGCTCATTCATTAAAATACAGTCTTCCGCATTAAAATCACCTGCAAGCTGACCCAATGTGAAATAAGTGCCCGTTGTAATGGATAGTAATCCAACGTCCCCATCCTCACTTACCACAAAATATGTTGCCTCAGACACTGGTCTGGTATATCCCACATAAAACGGCATGGACAGGAGTTCTATGGCTCCGGTATCAATATCTACTCTGCATACATCCGTACCGGTGTAAAATACAGTAATGGGATTCTCATATTCCGTATCATCCGTCTGATAATAGCTTGTTATCTCAGGAGCAAACTCATCCTTTCTCCACACCGCCTCCTGTGTCTCCACATCATACATAACCATTGCACCCTTAACTGTCAGAACTTCGCCTTGTTCAAGGGTAGTGCTGGAAATAATTATATTCTTCTTTCCTGCAAAGGTAATCTTGTCAATACCCCATTCCTTCCAGTCTTCATCCTGAAGAAATGCAGTTGTATTACTCTGCAGATTCCAAATAACACAGCCCTTTCCCTCTGGTAAATCAGCATTATATACCACATATTGACTATCCGGACTGAATACTGCCGCCCGCCCCGGTTCATAACTGCTGATTTCGGTTATGATTTCTCCCGTTAATGCATCTACAATCTGACAATTTCCAAAGTCGGAAATAAAGAGTCTGTTCCCGTTCCGATCCATTTTCATTAACTCTATCTCTTCACTGTCTTTTGTCCACACCAATCTTCCATCCAAACCATCATAGCACTCCAGGAAATCCCTTGTCATACAGACCAACTGATTTTGACTATTGAATTCTATACTTTCCCACTCAATCCCACGATTGTTTTCATCAAACTGAGGCTCAATATGCACCAGCAATTCATAAGTTTCCGCATCCCAGATATAGATATTCTGCACGCTGTCTCTGACTGCCAGCAGACTCCGGTCAAAAGTAACTGTCATTTCTTTGATATTCCCCTTACAGGTCAACTGCCGCTCCAGTCGGAATTCACTTCCATCTGCATAGGTGCCAAGAGCATCACTAAGGGCATACTCTGCCTCTGCCACATAAGGCCGGTCATTTGCCCCTGCATATTCCGGCAGCGCCTCCAGAGCAATCTTCACAGCAAGTTCCCGGTCACCTTCCCGAAGCAGACGCCGGGAGGTCTCTGCCAGATAGCGGGACTGATTCATCTGCTTCACCCGGTACTGCTGATTAATCTGTATGGTATTATAAGTACTATATAAGCCAAAGGCGAGAAAGCAGGCGGAAATTCCTGCACAGACTCCTATGGTCCGACGCAGCTTCCGCTCCCTGTGCCGCTGACGCAGGTCATCATATCCGCACCCAAGCAGAGGAGCCATGATCCGCAGAATCTCCGTCTTTAACTTTTTCTTTAATTCCCGTTTATCCTGGGACCGTATATCCGCTGCCAAAGGTTCCACGGGAATGCGTTCCACTGTTACAGTGCCATCCGGCATTTTATGCTCCTGCTCCGCAAACCGAAGCTGCTCCGGAAATGCTTCCTCCGGCTCCCCTTCAATCAATACCGCCAGTACATGATCTCTGTCATGCATACCGATAAAGGTTTCTATCTCCTTTTGTACCCAATAGGATTCCGGCGTCCGGGGAGAGCAGACCACAATCAGGTACTCCGAATTCTGCAGGGCATTGCTGATATTATCTGCAAGGTTACTGGAAATCGGAAGCTCATCCTTGTCCCGAAATACCCGTTCAATCTTATTCCTTCCCGTCTTTTTTCTGATGTTTTTCGGCACCTTGAAGGTCTCAATCGCCTTATGCAGATTCTCTGCTGCAAAGGTATCCAGCTCCCCATGCTTATAACTGATAAAGGCACTGTACTTTTTTGTTTCTTCTATCACTTTTATCCTCCATTCAAAATTGCAAGTCAACTATAAATAATCAAATACTTAAGCATCCCAGTAACTTACCTGCTATATGACACTGTTCCGGTCTCTATGGGATCAGGATTGGCAATCACCCAATGCACTGCCAGCTCACACAGCTTATCCACAGCATTCTCCTGAAGCTGTTTTGATACAAAAGCAATGCATCGGTCAGCCTCTGTAAGCTCTTGCTCGGATAAGGGGTTCCCCATCCTGAAGAACTCCTGCAATGCCTTCAGCATCTTACGGTAATCACTATCCCAGTTCATCCCTCCATTGTCCAGAATTTCATGAGAAACCTTGCCGGTAATACGAATCACCTCTCCCTGAAGGGTATCCGCCTTTCCACTGCCCGGAACCAATAATTCCCACAACTCATTATGCTGTTGCTGCCAACGGGCAGATGTAACGGTAATGGGCGAAACACCATCGTATTTCTTCCGTGGGGGCACCGGAGGTACATGAAATAATTCATACAGATGCTTTAATCCCCTTTCGGTTTCTTCCCGGTATTCTTCGTCAAAATGATCTTTATGAAATTCAAAATTTTCCCCAATCCTTCTGACCTGCTTTCGCATATTTTCACTTATTTCTGCGCCGGCATTTAGAAAAACCTCTGCTGTTTCTACTGTTTTCACAATATCAATATTCATACAGTGCGCCAGCATTTCTTCCATAGGGGTCCATTGATGCATCATATCCTCTGCATCCATATCTGCTCCATGGTCCAGAAGATACTTTACTGCTTTTGCATTTCCATGAACCGCTGCCTGATGTAATGGTGTCTCGCCTGACATATCCCTTGCATGAATATCCGCTCCCAGTTCTAAAAACGTATCATAGCAGCAATTGGGATAACTTACCTGTACATGAAGGGGTGTGGCCTTTCTGCTGTCCCGGCTGTTGATATCCAGTCCCTGCTCTACCAGCCATCGTACAAGCTCTGCCGGAACGTGTGGACAAAAAAGGGCATTTTTCCCTTTATATCCAGTGTAAGCTGTCAACTCACATTGCTCATAAACCGCTTTTAATTTTTCTACATCTCCCACTTCAATTAATTCCTTAAAATTGTCCGGAAGTGTTTTTCTCTTTTTCGCCATAGATTCTCCTTTTCTGTATACCTGTATGTTTTCCATTCATCATTCATGTAGTCTCCGGCCATCCTGCAGCATTACTCATAGTCTCATAGCAATATGGCGTAACATGTGTATATTCCGAAGACTCCTTCCCGTGCCGTCTCGCCCAGGCTGCTTCGGGAACGGCTAATATGATTGAAAATCCAAGGTCCCGTTTCAGCTTCTTGCGGCCTTTAATCACTGCATTATAAAAGGCTTTTGAATTCACTAATGCCACACAACGGATTTCGAGAAATTCATCCCCCGAAAAAATATCATCCTTATAAATGGAATGTGCGATTTCCCTGGTATCTAAAGTATATAAAAGCTCTGCCATGGTATCATCGAACGCAAAAATCAATTCATCGCCCCATGTGGAAAGCAGCGTAACCAAGGGTTCAAGTACTTCCCATGAGTTTCCTTTCTTTTCCCAATCCAGATAGGCATCTGTAATATGGAAAAAATCAATGGCAGACATTTTCCTATTATCAATAATTGCCTGAATAAAAATCGGCGGCTTGTCAGGACCTGCCGTATAATATCTTCTTCCCTGTCTTTCTATGTAATAATGTTCCTGTGGTACAACTTTGTTCTCTTCATCCATCCCTGTTAATCCCCTGTTATAAAAAATTATGGTTTATCTGCGTTTCCTGCTACCGCATTTTCCAGGCATGAGCATTCCAAAGAAGACACGCTTTCGCTCTACCCAGCACGTAGTGGTACATAAGGCTGTAAAGAACACAGCCTAAGTACCAACGTGCTTCAACGGTCTTCTTTGGAATGCTCATGCTTCGAAAAATGCTGCTAGGACTGGTGCAGATTCATAATCTAACATTGATTTCAGCTTCTGGCTGCTTTCTTTTTCAAATCCTGAATTGATAGAATACACTGATATGCTATTGCTGTCAAATTTATAAGTAAAAATGGCCGTAACAGGTTCATTGCATATACGAGATAGCTTTATATTATTTTCACTTGGATACCAGATTTTTCATATCAAAAGTCAATGTTGTATTATGGACTGCTCCTGCCTTGGCAGCGACTGGCGATGATGAACAGATTTCACGAAGACCTTAGAAGCACGTCGGTACTTAGGTGCGGTATTGTCGCACCTTATGTACCGCTATGTGCTGGCAGGAGCGAAAGCGTGTCTTCGTGAAACCTTGTTCATCATTACCAGTTGCGGTAGACAGTAACAGTACGATAAACCATAATTTATTCTATAATACTCCTTTTATTTCCGTCAATGGCATTTAAAAGTTAGAATAGTCAATCCCTCAATTATATTGTATACTGGATATACAAAGGACAAACACCAAGGTGTGAAAGGATTTTACCATGCGGATGAAACGAACGAAAATACTTTATATTATTTTATTCTGCCTTCCATTCATTCTGGGCTTTATCGGGAACTACAAGAGCGGAAATGCACTTTTGGATTCCTTATATGGAGCCTTATGTATCTATGTGATGGAGCTGCAGATTCAGCCGGAAAATGTCTTATCGGAGCTTGCAAGATGGACTGCTCCCCTGATGACTGCCAGTGGTGTATTTATGGCTTTTCAGCAGATTCGCCGGGTACTTTCCAACCGAATTAAAGGTAATAATCCCAATTCCGTTGCCCTCTACGGAGACAGTCGGTACATTGATACCCTTATAGATAAACTGGGAAAATTAGGCATTCAGGGCGGTTTGGATGATTTATCCGATGGCATTGACAAGGCCGGACGATATGTAATTTTGTTCCGGAAGGATCAGGACGGACTGGCTTTTTATGAAAAATACAAGGAAGAATTTCAACAGGGGCAGGTTTACTTACATCTGGAAACCGTTACCCCTCAGAGTCTGCAGGACCCGAATCTGACCATTTTTAATTTGAAGGAAAACACTGCCCGTATGTATTGGGATCACTTCAGTCTGGCAGAGGATTTTGCAAAGGGAAATCTTAATCTTAAGATTGGCATTATCGGCTTTGATACCCTTGGGCAAAATATCCTTACCTATGGTCTGCTGAATAATATTTACTCTCCGGAGCAGCATATTGAATATCATATCTGGGGCAACTCTTCTGATTATGAAAACATTCATACAGAGCTTCACCAGCTCTCTCCGGATCAAATTATTTTCCATTCCGGTTCCTGGAGCTCCGATATAAAGATGATCAATGAACTGGATCGTTTGATTCTTTGTGATGATTCAGAAGAAAATCTGATGACCTTAAGTACACTGCTCACCTACAGTACCTGTCGGAATATTCATGTCAATGACTACCTGAATCAGGTCATTCATTCTCTCTTTGCCAGAGAGGGAATCCAACTCTTTGGTTCTGCCGATGAAATCGTAGATGTGGAGCAGATTTTCAAAGAAACCATGCTGGAGGATGCCAAAGCCTTCAACCATTATTATGCCATGAAATATCAAGACTGTCCGGATACTCCGGAGGCAAGGGAAGAAGCCTTCCGCTCCTTAGACAGCTTTACCCGTTATTCAAATATCGCTTCTGCCGATTATCAGAAGGTACGGGAAAAGATGATTGAAATCTTACGACAGCCGGAAGAATCCACCACAGATGCTGTCATTCGGAACAAAGACCTGCTGGCAGAGCTGGAACACATCCGCTGGTGCCGGTATCACTACCTGAATAACTGGCGCTTCGGCATCCCTGAAAATGGAAAGGCAAAGGATGCGGTCCGCAAGCTTCATACGGATCTGGTTCCATTTGAGCAATTGGATGAAGATGATAAAAGCAAAGACCTGGCTGCCATTTATACCATGTTTGGAATTGATACAACAGACTTGTAGCATTCACCAGCATATACATCTATATCCAGTCGTAATTACCTCCGGTGATAGCAAGACTTAACAGCGCATCCATTTTTTCCACGTCTTCTCCTTCTACCACTTCCAGTAATACTGCATTCTTCTGTTCCTCCGGCATCACTTCATCCGGACCGATTTCCGGGTCGAAGTCCTCTGCACAGGATGGACAGGGGATTGCTTCCTGTGTTTCCAAATCTAAAAACCGATAACCGCATTTCTTACATTCATAAAATCCGCACCGTATGGTGCCATCCGGTACATAATACATAGTCATTCTCCTATTCTTACATCTTTTATCTCCTGATAAAGTCTTGCAATGGGAAGCCCCACTACATTATTATAATCGCCCTGAATCGCCCGAATATATACTCCAAAATGAGTCTGAATCCCATATGCTCCTGCCTTGTCCATGCAATCACCGGTATGGATATAATCCCAAATCTCCTGTTCTGTCATTGGATAGAAAGAGACCTCTGTCCGCTCATAAAACACATGCTTATGCATACCGTCCTCTTCATTCCAGCATAATGCAACGCCGGTATACACCTGATGAACCTCACCCTGTAGCTGCATCAACATATCAAATGCCTCTTGTTCCGTGTGAGGCTTTCCCAGAATCTGATTCTGAAATGCCACAACTGTATCGGCTCCGATTACCAAAATCGATGATGCATCTTGTATCTGGTTTGAAGCTTCCATATGCTTCCTGTATACGTCCTCTGCCTTTTGTTCTGATAATTCCATTACCACTTCCCAAGGCTCCTCTTTGGTTATCTTCTCTATGACTTGTGACGGCTCCACTTGATAACAGAAGCCCGCCTGAGTCAACAGCTCCCGCCTCCTTGGGGACTGGGATGCCAATATAATTTGTCTTTCCATAATTCTGTCCTTCTCTTTGTGTTTCTGAATAGTCCTCTGCACTTCAATCTTATTGCAAATCGAATAAAATTTCAATGAAAGAATCAAACATCAGCAAGTATTATTTTTTCATCTACAGATTTAAATTGAAATCTTCCTTTGATAGCGATACAATAGAACCAGTATGCAGAAGAAGTATTGAAAACATACAGCATTAAATCAGTAAGGAGAATTCACATGTTATCACAACACTATATCGATATGACTTCTCAGAAGTCAGCCATTCGGGAATTATTTGATTATGGCTCCAAGCGGGCAAAAGAAATTGGCTACGAAAATGTCTTTGACTACAGCTTAGGCAATCCCAGCGTTCCGACTCCTCAGGCATTTACAGATGCCTTGATTGACCTGATTCAGAATACGGACCCGGTAGCCCTCCACGGATACAGTCCAAGTCTGGGTATTCCTTCCGTTCGTCAGACGATTGCCGATTCTTTGAATCGCAGGTTTGGTATGGCATTCCAAATGGAGGATATTTTCATGGCAGTGGGCGCTGCCGGTGCTATTGCCCATGCAGTACGTGCCGTTACCGTTCCCGGAGATGAGGTTATTACCTTTGCACCCTTCTTTCCGGAATACTATCATTATGTAAATGAAACCGGTGCCGTTTTAAAAGTGGTACCTGCGGATATCAGCAGCTTTCAGATTAACTTTGAGGCCTTTGAAGAGATGCTTACTCCAAAGACTATGGCAGTATTGATCAACACACCGAACAATCCTTCCGGTATTGTATATTCCACTGCTACCATTGACCGGCTGGCAGCTATTTTAACTGCTAAATCCAAGGAATACGGTCATGAGATTTACATTATATCCGATGAACCATATCGGGAAATCGTCTTTCAGGGAGTAGATGCACCTTTTGTAGCAAAACACTACGACAACACCATTGTCTGCTATTCCTTTAGTAAATCCGTTTCCCTGCCGGGAGAACGAATCGGATATGTGGCAGTTAATCCGGCATGTAAGGATGCAGCCCGCATTGTAGACATGTGTGGTCAGATTTCCAGAGGTATCGGTCACAACTGTCCGCCTTCCCTGATTCAACTTGCAGTCACAAAGGTACTGGATATGACTTCCGATATTTCCGTATACGAAGAAAATAAGAATATTCTATATAAAGAATTAACCCGGATCGGGTTTGACATTGTAGAGCCGGGCGGAACCTTTTATATGTTCCCGAAGGCACTGGAAGAAAATGCAGGTGCATTCTGTGAACGTGCCAAGCAGCATGATCTGCTTCTGGTTCCAAGTGATACCTTCGGTTGTCCGGGACATTTTAGAATCTGCTACTGCATCCCGACGGAAAAAGTACTGCGGTCTATTCCGGTGTTTGAAGCATTGGCAAAAGAATATCAATAAGACTGAACGGCTGTCCGGACAATTCAATGTCCGGGCAGCCGTTTCCAATTCTCTCTAAACTAAGCTTGTGTATATATTCTCTTATTATGCTACTTCTAATATCAGGAACTGATAGCCTTCCATGGAAATCTGACTGCCATCCTTTGTTTTTGTAATTTGCTTCCAATCCCCATCTGTATTACAGTTATCCAGAACCACCTTTTTTATCTCTGCCTCCACACATACGGTCCGCTTTTCTCTCTGATAGTTTGCCAGAACCAGAAGGGTCTTTCCGGTTCCCTGCCGATAAAACCCTACAAAATTCGTCAGTCCCTCCAATACCGGCACCTGTTTTCCATATACGATTGTCTCAGTATACTCCGGTTCTGTCCGCAGGGCGATCAGCTTCTTATAGAAGGATAGCACGGAGGTCTCCCGGTTTTCCTGCTCTTCCGCATTAATCTCCGGATAGTTGTCATTTACCATGAGCCAGGGCGCTGCTTCAGAAAATCCGGCATAGGTCCCTCCATTCCACTGCATAGGAGTCCGGGCATTATCACGGCTCATTCCGGCAACTGCCTTTAATGCCTCCTCTTCATCCAGACCATGGTCCAAAGCCACCCGGTATTCGTCGATGGTACTGATATCATCCACCTCCTGTATACTACGAAACTGCTTATTTGTCATTCCGATTTCCTGTCCCTGATACAGGAAGGGCAATCCAAAGGTCATCAAGGAAATCCCGGCAAGCATCTTCTTGCTGGTCTCATTGACTTCTCCTTCCGGCAAATAGCGGCTTACTCCCCGGGGCTCATCATGATTTTCTATAATATTCGCCATCATACCAATATCCTGTGATACTCGCTTACTGTCAAAAATGGCATTTCGGAATTCATCCGGACTGACCTTCCGGCGATTATACCATCCCTGTTCACAACCACCCAGAACATGAGGTGAAAAATCAAAAATGGATTCAAAGCATCCTTCCTCACCGATGTAACGCTCCAGCTCATCCTGTCTGTAATCAAACAGTTCTCCGATGGTAAAGGCATGATATGGCGCAAATGCCTCTTCTTTCATTTCCTGCAGGAATTCATGCACGCCTTCCGCATGCTCCAACATTTTGCTGCCGGCACACATGCCATCCTCCCGGTCTGTGGGGAAATCACAGAACCGCAGGTCCTTTTTTATGTTAATAATTGCATCCAGCCGGAAACCGGCAACTCCCTTTTCCAGCCACCAGCGAATCATTTTGTAAATCTCCTGTCTCAGCTCCGGATTCTCCCAGTTCAGGTCCGGCTGCTCTTTGGCGAACATATGAAGATAAAACAGGTTCTCATACCCCGGCAGCTTCTCCCATACGCTGCCTCCAAAATAAGACCTCCAGTTGCAAGGTGGATTTCCATTCTTTCCTTCTCTTATGTAAAAATACTGACCATACTTTCCAAAAGGATCTTTTAATGCTTTCTGAAACCATTCATGCCGGTCGGAGCAATGGTTGACTACCAGATCCATCACAACTGCAATATTCCGCTTTTTTGCCTCTGCCAACAGCTCATCCATATCCTCCATGGTTCCAAATGCAGGATCAATTGCATAATAATCAGAAATGTCATACCCCTGATCCACAAAAGGAGACTGATAGACAGGAGAAATCCACAGAATTCCGATTCCCAATTCCTTCAGATAATCCAGCTTTTCAATAATCCCCCGCAGGTCACCGATTCCATCACCATTTCCGTCCTTAAAGCTTTTGGGATAAATCTGATATGCGGTCTTGTCATGCCACCATTTTTCCTTCATCGCTTTGTCACTCCTTACTTTTATTTTCGCCATGCGCTCCTCGCCTGCGGCCACGGGCATCTCGCTTCAGCCATGCGCATCTCGCCTACGGCCACTCTGTGCGCTTTCATGCTAGGCTCAAAAATACTTCGCCAAGCATTCAATGTGTCGATGTCGGGCTGCGCCCTATAAGTCTAAAAAAGCAAGGACCTGCAGGAGAACATACATGCTCTCTGCAGGCCCTTGCTTTTTTATCCTTGCATGGCTTATAGTTTCATATATCCATAACTATTTACGATTGCATTTAGTTTTTGTCCTGCCTGGCAATATGGACATTCTGTATGCGCATAGGTCTTATATTCCGGAAAATCACTGGTCTTGAAAATAGAATGTATCTCATATCGATCGATTTGTTCTACTGCCGAGAAGAGCGCAGATACTCCGGCAACACTGCCTTCATAATACTTAATACACTCTAATGCCCGTTCAATGGTACGTCCGGTGGTGGCAGTTGCCAGCAAAAGTAATACGTGCTTATTCCGAACCATCGGCTGCAGGTTATCACTGAATACCAACTGTCCAACCGAATTCATTTCAGGAGATATCACATAAATAGTCTTATGAGAGTTCATGGACATGAAGCCCGCTGCTGATAATTCTTCTGCCAGATATGCACCGATTACCTCTGTTCCATCCATACACACAATCGTGTCAACTACTGTGCTGTTTACATATTCATGCACAATGGACTTTGCTGCTGCTAATGCCATGCTCTGCCTGGTCTTCAAAGTAGTCATATCCATATAGAAATTAATATGGGAATGATTCGTTGCAAAATGCCCCGGAATCACCTTTACAGATAAGGAATTGTTATACTGGGAATATACCTTGATTGCATTGCTTTCCATCTATGAGTCCTCCTCCATCATTTCAGTTATAGTAATATCTTACCCCTTTTTTGCCAGCTTGTAAAGCATCTAGCACAACAATATCAGGATTCCCTGCAACCGTGCTGCGTGAGAAAAACTAATTGTGAATCCCTTATGACAATGCTATACTTATGAATAACAAATTATCAGCAAAGAGAGGTTTTCTATATGTCAACACCAAAAACAACTTTTTATGCCCAGCAGGCTGCTACCATCATTAAAAATCTGGAGAAGCGGAATATGGAAGGATATTATTGTCCCGATGCCGCCTCAGCAGTTGAAAAAGCCTTATCACTGATGCCGAAAGCTTCCGTAATCAGCTGGGGCGGTTCCATGACCTTAAGTGAAATCGGACTCATGGATGCCCTAAAGGAAAAGAACTATACTCTGATTGACCGTATGACTGCTTCTACACCGGAAGAAAAACGTGAAATCTTTGCAAAGGCTGTTATGGCTGATTACTATCTTATGAGTACCAATGCCATTACCTTAGACGGACAGTTAGTAAATATTGACGGTGCCGGAAACCGAGTTGCCTGTCTGATTCACGGTCCGGAGCATGTAGTCATTTTAGCCGGTATGAACAAGGTATGTCCGGATGTGGAGTCTGCCATCAAGCGTGTAAAGAACTGCGCAACTCCTCCGAATACAGTCCGCCTAGGCTGTAAAACTCCTTGTGCTGTCACCGGTGTCTGTGCTGACTGTCTGACCCCGGAAACCATTTGCTGCCAGGAGGTCATCACCCGGTATTCCAGAATCCAGGGACGGATTAAAGTCATTTTGATTGGAGAAGAATTTGGATATTAATATATAAAAACTGCCCTCTGATATTCTATCTCCAAATATCAGGATCTTACGTCGACTTCTCCAGCAAGTACCCTTACATAGTCGGCATAGTTCTCTCTGAGCAGCGCGGGAGTGTCCAGCTCATAGGGGCATTTCGACTTGCATTGTCCGCAGTTGATACAGCTCTCTGTCTGCTTCATATTGTGTTGCCATTCCTCCGAGAGCCAGTTGTCAGAGGGTGCACGGCGCAGCATAAGCGACATTCTCGCACAGTTGTTGATTTGGATTCCCTGAGGGCATGGCATACAATATCCGCAGCCACGGCAGAAATTTCCGCCGAGCTGCCGCCTGTCGCACTCTATCTCCGCTCTGATATCATCGGTCATATCGGGAGTATCGTTCATAAACGCGAGCCATTCCTCAAGCTCGCTTTCGCGCTGTATCCCCCATATTGGGAGAACATTTCCATACTGTCCGATAAATGCACAGGCAATCCTCGAATTCGTAATAATTCCGCCTGCCAGTGCTTTCATAGCTATAAAGCCCATGTTCTTTTCGCGGCACTTATCGCTCAGCGCAAGCTCCCGTTCCGAGGACAGATAGCTGAACGGAAACTGGAGCGTTTCGTACAACCCCGATTCAATACTCTCCTCAGCAATGCCTATCTTGTGCGCTGTGATACCAATATGACGGATCATTCCCTGACGCTTGAAGTCCTCCATAAGCTCGTACATGCCCGTACCATCGTCCGGCTTATAGCATTTCCCCGCACAATGGAACTGGTAGATATCTATGTAATCGGTCTTGAGCATTTTCAGTGACGTTTCGAGTTGGGATTTCATCTGCTCGGTATTCTGAGCCATTGTCTTGGTGGCGATAAAGATATTTTTGCGAACGTCGGACAGTGCCAAGCCTATCTTCTCCTCGCTGTCAGAATACGCTCTCGCCGTGTCAAAGAACGTAATGCCACCCTCGTAGGCTCTTTGCAGCAGCCTGACTGCCAACTGCTTGTCGGCCCTCTGAACAGGCAACGCACCGAAAGCGTTCTGTGGCGTGGTTATTCCAGTGCTTCCCAGGGTTATCGTTTTCATACTTATTGCTCCTTTCTACAATTTCATTGACTTAAAACAAGGCTTATCTCCAAGACTCCAACTTATGTGTTGCTTTCCTGCAAATTACAATTTGTTAGTCTCTTCCAACATCAAAATTATACCTCAATCCTTTGCAGATTTCCACTTTGTCCTTCAGCTCTTTTTATGCACAGAAACAAACGCTACACCCCTATAAATACCGGGCTGTAGCGTTTCCCTATCTACTCGAACTCTATATATTGATTCCCTAAAATGACTGACTGATATAAGGGACAGCAAGATGCAGGTAAGTCATGTCCTCTTCTTCATCATAGGTAATGGCAAGATTTACATTAATTTTCTTTCCGTTCTGATAGATCACCCGGTCAAACCGATTGGTATATCCATACAGACAATAGTAGTTCTCATTATCGATTTCCTGTACAACAGATGCATCCAGCCTCTTTAACAGGGTATCCACAATTTCCTTTCTGCGGGATTGTGTAAGTGTCCCTGCTGTCTTACCCTTGATATATATATTGATGTTAGCCTCTATCCCGATTTCCTGATAGATGTTTTGTAATAAATCTCTGCACTCCATGGCGTATTCAATATCATCATAGATTGTAATGTCACAAAGAATCGTCTGCTGTGTTATGGTCTGCTGCTTCTCATTGATTGTATCCATACTGACAATCTGAATTACCGTTTTAGCATATTTCCCCTCTTTTGTTAAGGTGCTTTCCCGATAGGAATCTCCCTCCGATGCGGTCAGCACATACCCGTCTGTAATCCCCAGCTTCTTTGCCAGATTCCGCAGCATGGTGTTCTTGGTTGCACCTGCCAGCTCCATTTCTCCAAAATACCCATAGGCACCTACACATGCTTCTACCGGAATTGCATCACTGCTGCTGAATGCCTCTACTACATCTCCTGATCGATGAATATCACGATTGATAAAAAACTGTACCACTACCGCCAGCCAGACCAGCGCAATTAACGAAACCTTTCCCGATACCTTCATAATTAATACCTCCATTTATGTTTATTCATTATGAATCCTTATTTCAAGTATGGACGGATTTTCCAGGATTATAC
>JAIECC010000217.1 GCA_029068665.1 Lachnospiraceae bacterium | reverse complement strand
CTTCCACTTAAATATAATAATGCCTGCAATGGCGACGATGACCCCCACCAGCTTACTCCACTGAAATCCCACCTTTTCTACTTCAAACAAGCCGAACAGTTCAATCAGATATGCCACCACTACCTGTGAAATTACAATCAGCAGTACCGCCTGAGCCGGACCCAGATGATCCATACTGAGAATTACCGTCAGGGTAATAAAGGCACCAATGACACCGCCTAACAGCATATATTTGTGATCAATCTGAAATAAGCTGGCAATATTATTCTCCTGCCGCTCTTTGAACAGCCATACCGCCAGACAGACTAAAAAGCCGGTCAACTGTACCCAGCTGTTTGTCAGCCAGGTGCCGGTCTGCTTTGTTACTCCCGTATTAAATACACCCTGTACACTCATTAATGCACCGGAAATCAAGGCAATAATAATACCCCACATATATTTGTCCTCCTTTTCGTAATAGTAGTAGCATACGCAGGATTACCAAATATATGCAGGGCAATTTTACTTTAACCGTTCCAGCATTTTTTCCTGTAATTGACTTAATTCCGTGGCAACATCACTGCCATTCCAGATATTTTTAAAACAGATTTCCGTATAAATCCAAAAATCACCATTTTCCAATGCCTTTGGAACCGGATTGGTATTGCAATACTGTTCATAAATGATGGCTTCGTTGGCATCCGCACGGTTCAAATCAGAACGGACTGCAGTCCGCCGGCTCAGTCCAAACAGATTGCCGGCATATTCGTAAGACAAATACGCAGCAAATAAGTTTGCATATTCTGACTGTCTGGTAAAATCACTGACAAAAGCACCATAGGTAACAGACAGATTCTTTACCGGAAGTTCCCCGGATAACGGTGGAACGGGACACAATGCATAACTGCTTCCATAACTTCCCAATTCACTTAAAACATCCGTTTTTACAATGCCATAAACCAGAGTACCATCGGTCAATTTGGATTTAATCTGTTCATAGCTGCTGCTGTCTACATCAATGGAAAAATAATCATGCAATGACTGATAATAGGTCATACTCTGAATAACATTTTCATTATTCACATTGAACAGACCGGTATCCTCACCGGTATCTCCAAATATCTGGGCACCGGTACCCAGGAAAAGATAATCATAAAAAGGATCCGCAATATCCCATCGGAATATATCCTTTGTGTTGGTTTCATCCACAAAATTCACGGCAAACTCCGTAATACTGCCAAAGCTTTCCGGTTGTGCAGTAATGGCAGCATCATAAATCATCACAGCAGTATCCAGATAGATTGGATACCCATACTGCTTTCCGTCCGATGTCATGGCAGACTTTGCAACTGCCGGATAATGACCGGCCCAGAATTCCTCTGTATATAAAGTGTTACATTGAGTCAATCCAGCCATACGTGCCTTACGGACCTCATCATTGGATGCAATGAATACATCCGGTCCTCTTTTTTCTATGTTTGCCTGATTGATCTGTTCCAGATAATTCACATTATCAACATAGGTACAAAGAACTTCTATACCATACCGGTCGTGAAAATCCACTGCTGCCGCTTCGTAATACGGCGTCATTGCCGCATCGTTATACCAAAGTGTTATCTGGATTGGCACTTCGGTTCCATCTTCTGCTGTAGTCACCGTTTTTACAGATGCCACATGTTCCTCAAAGGTTTCATATGTAGTCTCCGTGGTTACCGGCTCTTCCTCTTCTTCTTTGCATCCTGTAGGTACCAGAAGCAGGAAACAGGCCAGTATGCCTGCTGCACAGGCACGAAAACGCCTTTTATTTCTTCTCACATTCATACAATACCTCTTATTACCATTTATCTTTTGCACTTAAAATAGCGGCTCCTTCAAAATTGCAGTACCAATGCCCTTGGTGGTAAAGAATTCCAATAACAAACAATGTTCCACACGTCCGTCCAGTACATGGACTCTGGCAACGCCATTGTGAATGGCATCAATGCAGTTCGTCAGTTTTGGAAGCATTCCGCCTCCAACTACACCCTTTTCAATAAAGCTCTGGGCTTCCTCTACCGTCATTTCTGAAATCAGGGTGTTTTTATCCATCGGGTCTACAAATACGCCTTCAATATCTGTTAAGAATACCAGCTTTTCTGCCTGAATGGCACGTGCCACTGCACAGGCGGCATCATCCGCGTTAATGTTATACGTAGCAAAATCCTCTCCCATGCCAATCGGTGCAATAACCGGAATAAAATCATTTGCCAGCAGGGTATCCAGAAGCTGGCTGTCTACCTTTGTTACTTCACCAACAAACCCAATATCCTTACCACCTGTCAGCTTTTTACTGCAGGTCATCAAGCCGCCATCCTTGCCGCTGATACCTACTGCCTTCAGTCCCAGCTTCTGCATCATCTGTACCAGTCCCTTGTTGACCTTGGATAATACCATTTCAGCAATTTCCATTGTCTCGGCATCCGTAACCCGCAGTCCGTTTACAAACTGGGGCTCTTTTCCGGATAACTGAACCCATTTGCTGATTTCCTTGCCGCCGCCATGAACAATAATCGGCTGTAAGCCGATCAGCTTCAACAAAGCCACATCCTTGATGACATTATATTTTAATTCTTCATCCAGCATAGCACTTCCGCCGTATTTTACAACGATTGTTTTTCCACGGAATTTCTGAATAAATGGCAGGGCTTCTATCAGTGTCTGCGCCTTGATAATCACCTGATCCATACTGTTTTCATTGTTAATCATGATAAAACCTCTTCTTTCTTTTTTTCTGCCGGCATAAGTCAACGGATCACATATACATTAAACTGCTGCAACGGTCCGTTTCCTGCTGCTAAGAACGATAATCCGCATTTATTTTAACATATTCATATGTTAAATCACAGCCCCAGGCAGTTGCTTCTGCATCCCCGGATTCTACATCTGCAAGAATGACCACCTTCTTCGGTGAAAGAATCCTGGTTGCCAGTTCTTCATCATAGTCTACTGCCATCCCCTGTTCTACCAGTGTGATACTACCGATTTCACTGGATATCTGAATCTTTACCCGGTCCGGATTAAATGCTGCTCCGGAATATCCCATGGCACACAGAATCCTTCCCCAATTGGCATCCATACCAAATACCGCTGCCTTGGTCAGATTCGAAGTAATAATTGCCTTTGCCAGTATCTTCGCCTGCTCTTTATTATCTGCATGTACCACCCTTGCCTCTAACAGCCGGGTAGCACCCTCTCCGTCTGCTGCGATGTTCTGTGCCAGGAAGGTCATGACTTGTTTCAGAGCCTGCCTAAATATGGTATAATCTTCATCCTGTTCTGTCAAGCAGTCATTCTCTGCCATACCATTTGCCAGAACAATTACACTATCATTGGTAGAAGTATCTCCGTCAACAGATACCATATTGAAGGTGTCTTCTACAAATTCTTTCAGATTCTTTTTCAATAAATCCTTTGTGATCATGGCATCTGTCGTAATCAATCCAAGCATGGTCGCCATGTTGGGATGAATCATACCGGAACCTTTGCACATGCCTGCCATACGCACTGTTTTTCCTTTTATCCGGAATTC
>JAIECC010000216.1 GCA_029068665.1 Lachnospiraceae bacterium | reverse complement strand
TGATAAATCAGGACTTCACAACGGGAAGTGTAACAAAATCCATGCTGTTGTTTGCCGGACCGATGATTGCCGGGAATCTGTTGCAGCAGTGCTATAATATTGCAGATACCTGGATTGTAGGGAGGTATTTGGGACCGGATGCTTTAGGGGCGGTGGGTGCTGCATTTACACTTATGACCTTTCTGACCTCCATCCTGATTGGTTTATGCATGGGCAGTGGTTCCTTATGCTCTTTTTATTATGGAAAAAAGGACGAGCAGAGTATGAAGAACCGTATGCAGATGGCTTTTTTGCTAATTGGCAGTATTACGGTAGTATTGAATGTACTTGTACTGTTATTATTAAAACCGATTTTGTATTTACTGCAGGTTCCCAATAAAGTGCTGGGAATGATGCAGGAATATATGCAGATCATAGTGATGGGCATGTGCTTTGTATTTTTGTATAATTATTGTTCCTATCTGCTGCGGGCCATTGGGAATTCCGTAGTTCCTCTTTTCTTTTTAGGTGTTGCCGTGGGATTGAATATTATTCTGGATCTGGTCCTTGTAGTAAAGGTACAATGGGGAATTGGAGGGGCAGCAGCAGCGACTGTGATTGCGCAGGCAGCAGCCGGGCTTGGGATAGCCGTCTACACATGGTTCAGAGAGAAGCAGCTGCGTTTTCATAAATCCGGCTTTCGGTTTGAAAAACGGGCAATAGCAGAGATTTTGCGATTTTCCTTTGCTTCTTCCATACAACAGTCGGTGATGAATTTTGGAATTCTAATGATACAGGGATTGGTAAATAGCTTTGGACCGGGTGTTATGGCCGCCTTTGCAGCAGCAGTTAAAATTGATTCGTTTGCTTATATGCCGGCTCAGGAGTTTGGAAATGCATTTTCTTTGTTTATTTCTCAAAACTATGGAGCCGGGAATCATGACCGGGTAAAGCAGGGAACGAAAAGTGCCATGAAGGTATCCATAGCATTTTGTCTTATGATTTCAGGACTGGTCTTTGTATTGGCAAGGTATCTGATGCTGCTGTTTGTAAAACCCACAGAGTTGGAAATCATAACTACCGGTATGGGATATCTTCGGGTAGAAGGAGCCTTTTATTGTGGAATCGGCATCTTATTTTTGTTGTATGGGTACTATCGAGGGGTGAATCGTCCGGAAATGTCTTTGGTACTTACGATTATTTCTCTTGGAACCAGAGTGCTTCTTGCCTATATTTTGGCTCCGGTTGCTTCCATTGGTGTATGGGGAATCTGGTGGGCCATACCTGTTGGCTGGTGTTTGGCAGACATAGTGGGTATTGGTTATATGGTTTATTATACAAGAAAGTTGAAAGGCCGGTATGAAGGAAGTGATCGACTGGTCTGACCATTTGAATGAGCGTTCATAATTATAATAACATCTTCCCTCTTATGCGAATATATTGCATATAGGGAGGATATAGCATGAATGAGATTGTAATTATGGCATTGCTTGCAACACTGGGTACATGGTTTGTAACCGCCTTAGGTGCAGCAACAGTGGTCTTTTTTAAAAAGCCAAATCCAAAGGTGCTGAATCTGATGCTTGGTTTTGCCGCAGGAGTGATGATTGCTGCCAGCTTTTGGTCCTTGCTGCAGCCGGCGATTGAACGGGCAGAAGCCATTTCCACTATACCAGCCTATGCAGTTGCAACCGGTGGATTTTTACTGGGTGCTCTTTTTATGTGGGGATCGGATAAAATTGTCCAGTATGCACAGCGGAAAGCAAACAGTACCTATAGCGGAGAAACGAGAAGCGGATGCATGAACCGGATTATTATGTTGATTCTGTCAATTACGCTTCATAATATCCCGGAAGGTCTGGCAGTAGGAGTTGCTTTTGGAACTCTGAATGGCGGTCAGTATTCTATGGAAGCGCTTATGGGAGCAGTTACCATTGCTATTGGAATTGGTTGACAGGAATTTCCGGACGGGGCAGCCGTTTCCCACCCTCTTCGGCGGGAAGGAGAATCCCGGACCAAAAGCTTACTGGTGGGGCAGGCTGCCGGTCTGGT
>JAIECC010000215.1 GCA_029068665.1 Lachnospiraceae bacterium | reverse complement strand
TTGGACAGACCGGCTAAGACCTGTGCCATCAGTTTATTGCTGTTTGCCCTTCCCTTCTGAATCTCTACACCGGAATCTCCGCCTAATAAGCCGGAAATGCTCAGTCGGTACGGAATTCCATTCACAGCTTCCTGCTGATAGACTGCTTCCAGCTCCATGGTGGAACCACCGGCACAGCTTACCGTCAGCACTCCTTCGTCCTCACTGTCAAGGTTCAGAAGATAGGAAGCTTTCAGATCAGAGGTATCCAGTCCCAGCGCACCTTCCATACCAACCTCTTCCTCTGTGGTAAATACAAGCTCCAGCGGCGGATGTACAAGAGAAGTATCCTCCAATATGGCAAGAGCAATGGCAATAGCGATACCATCATCCCCGCCTAAGGTGGTGTCCTTTGCAGTCACATAACCATCTTGAATCATAAGCTCCAGGCCTTCGGTTTCAAAATCATGGTTGGAATCTGCCTCTTTCTCACATACCATATCCAGGTGGCCCTGCAGCATCAAGACCGGAGCCTGTTCACAGCCCTTGGATGCCGGCTTTCGAATTACAACATTATTCCATTTATCCTGCTGTACCTGAAATCCAAGGGTTTGGGCCACGGAAACACAGTAATCACTTATTTGCTTTGTATGATAAGACCCGTGAGGAATCTTACAAATCTCTTCAAAATAGTAAAATACCCGGTTTGGTTCTAATTCACTTAAAATGCCCATCTTTCATTTCCTTTAACTTTTCTGCTTAATTCTTAAAGCTGTGAATTGGTGCTGGAATCCGTCCACCACGATTAATAAAATCATCACAGCTATACGGATTTACATGCATAATCGGTGCATACCCAAGTAAGCCGCCGAATTCTGCACTGTCCCCTTCCTTCTTTCCGATTACCGGTATAATACGAACCGCTGTGGTCTTCTGGTTCACCATGCCCAGAGCCATCTCATCGGCAATGATACCGGAAATGGTAGTTGCCTTCGTATCCCCCGGAATGGCAATCATATCCAGTCCCACGGAGCAGACACAGGTCATAGCTTCCAGCTTTTCCAGAGTAAGAGCTCCGGCAGTTGCTGCATCAATCATTCGCTGGTCCTCACTGACCGGAATAAAGGCACCGCTTAAGCCGCCTACATAGGAAGAAGCCATAACACCACCCTTTTGACTTGGTCATTTAACAGGGCAAGGGCTGCTGTGGTTCCCGGTGCTCCGGCGTATTCTAAACCGATTT
>JAIECC010000214.1 GCA_029068665.1 Lachnospiraceae bacterium | reverse complement strand
TACTCCTCTGATACCATACAGCGTCGGGGCGGTTACCTGTTTATCTGTCATTATGGCAGTCAGTATGGAATCTTATCCCGCTATGGCATACGAAAATTCGCCGTGGAAGGCAGAGATTATCTTTTTATGAATGGGGACAACCGGGACTATCGCTATCAGAATATCAAAGTCCTGAATCACTTCATGGGTGTCCAGGAAGAACAGCAGCATGGAAAAACCGTATATAAGGCCTCGATTCATATTAACGGCAATTATATAATAGGAAGATATTCCACAGAAACAGACGCGGCGATTGCTTATAACAAAGCAGCGGATATTTTGACTGTCAAGGGCTTTCAAAAGCAATTTATCCGAAATTATCTTCCACAGCTTTCCAAAGAGGACTATCAAGCCCGGTATCATACAATTACCATTTCCAATAAAATCTATTCTGTAATAAATCCTCCTTCTTCTTCATAAACTAACATCAATAAATGCATACGATTTACAGGATGTCAGTAATATGAAAATTTTTGAAAATATAACATCGTTTTTCCTTCCACTCTCTCAGGATATCAATTCTTCCTATATGCGTACCATGTCAGTGGTTCTGCTGACTGCAGTATGCTTCTGCTCTGCAGTTCATGCCCGGGCGCAGATCATCCCGACTTCCCGGAACGCGGATACTGCTCCTGCTCTTTCCACGAATTACCGAAGTGAACTTCCCATTTACAGCGTTGAAACGGAACAACCGATAGTTGCACTGACCTTTGACGCTGCCTGGGGGGATGAAGATTTGGCTGATATTTTAACAATTCTGGAGGCTCACAACGCAAAAGTTACATTTTTTGTATCCGGAGACTGGGTAGACAAATATCCGGATGCCATTCAGGCAATCCATGCCGCCGGTCATGAACTTGCCAATCACGGAACCAATCACAAGCATATGCCGAATCTAAGTGAAAATGACAGGATGGAGGAAATCATGGAATGCCACCGCCGGGTATATGCATTGACCCAGACTAACATGACAGCCTTTCGTGCTCCTTACAGCGACTGGAGTGATGCTGTAGTTGCCACGGCAAAGGCCTGCGGCTATTCCAGTATCAATCAAAATGTAGATTCCGTAGACTGGAAGGATTATGGTGCGGACAGCATTATAGAAACGGTCATGAATGATCCCGACTTGGGAAACGGTGCCATTATCCTGCTGCATAACGGTGCAGCTTATACCAGAGACGCATTAGACACGCTGCTCAGCCGCCTGGAGGCGGAAGGCTATTCCTTTGTCCGGATTTCAGATTTAATCTATACGGAAGATTATACCATCGACCATACCGGCCGCCAGTTTCCAATTACCTGATTTTTCCTTCCATAATTCCTGTGCAACAGGAAATACTAAGGGTACTGACAGAGAAAGGAGTCTGATTATGAAAAAAGTCACAAAAATCATACTATTATGTAGTTGTTTTACATTGCTTTCATTTGCCTTTACCGGCTGTAACCGTAACAACAACACCGGTAACTCTGCAAATAGCAACAATGTAGCAAACGATGTCGGTAATGCAGTAAACAATGTAGGAAATGATGTGGGTAATATGGTGGATGATGCCGGTAATGCAGTAAACGATGCTGCCCAAGGTGCCGGAGATGCCATTCGTGATATTACCAATGACGCGGACAACATGGTAAATGATGTCACAAACGGAACAAATTCCAATGAAAATTCCGGCAACAATAACAACAATTCCGGCAGTACTGAAAATAATAATACCAGCCGTTCTACAACCGGGCGTACCGGAAGAACCAACGTAGTCCGATAATTACTGCAAAAGAAAAGGGGAAGCCTGCACATGCCCGGAACTTCCCCCTTTCTTATTTTTGCTTTTTATTTCTGACTCTTTCTGTGTTCCATTTCGTCATATTGCTCATACATATATTGTACGCTGTTTTCCAATACATAATAATGCATAATATATGGTATCAGAAGAATCAGCAGTGCCAATAAGAGAGCCCCAAACACCCATTGGGGCCAAAGCACCGTTGCAATAAAGACCATAACCGTTACCAGGGCAAATAATACCATAATAATTTCATGTACCAGCCGTTCATGCATAAAAAATTGGATTTGTATCAGATGTTTTTTCTGCTCCTCCTCATAATCCACTCCATCCGGCGGATTTTCCAGCCATTCATCCACTTGCTTTACATATTGCTTAATTTTCTTTCTCAAAGGGTAACTCCTTTCTCTTCAGATTGTATCTCTCTGGCGCAGTCCTTCAAAGGTTCCAAATAAATTCAAGGTTCCATAGCCCCAGGAAGGATTCGGATAGCTTAACTCCGGCTGCCGGTCTGCCCCCCGAATCAGGTACCGCTTCATCTGGATACCACTCATCCGGTTAATATTACTTCTGGATTCAATCCATTCCATCAGTAATGCTGCAGCACCGGCTGTATGGGCCGCTGCAATGCTGGTCCCGCTTCTTCTGGTAAAACCATAGGTCTGATCCGGGTTCCGGTTAATATCCGGTCCATAGACATTTACACCCGGAGCTGCCAGATCCGGTTTAATCTCTCCATCACCAGTATAGCCCCGACTGGCCTCAAAGTACAGACTATCCGTAAGATGATTGTATGCAGTGGAACAAATCGGTCCTTCTGCCGTAGCCGGTTCCGTCAGTGTAATCTCCGGGTCCGGCTGAAGAAAATAGGTATTTTCTGAAACAAATTCACGAATAGGCAGCCAGATATTATACTTATTTTCTGTACTTCCCGTAGCATAAACACGGAACCGCCAGATTCCTTCCGTAGGCTCCTCCACACGAATGAAAATCAACTCCATCCCTGATAATTCCTCAACCAGCACATAGGAAACCTCCACTACCGTCCGCTCCAGTAAGAATACATAGCGTTGACGGTTTTGAAACCGGGGCGGAACCTGACCAATAATTTCTCCATAAGGAGACTCAATACCAATGGCATACGTATTTGGTGCCCTCCCCCACAGCTCCATCACAAAGCCGCTTTCATTGGCTCCTACATTCAGTTCTACCGTGTCATAAGCCTGCTCTGCCCGAACTATGCCGGAAAAATGATGTCTTGCATTTCCCTCATTCCCTGCCGGAACGGAAATTAACTCTCCCGCTACCGTATTCACCCGGTTCATATACTGATTCAATGCTCCCTGACCGATATGATCACCACTGTTGGTTCCCACACCTATATAAATGGAAATCGGCTGATTCCACTTCAATGCCCGCCGGCGGAGATAATAAAGCGCCATCATCACATCTGTTTCCTGAAATACCTCATCCGAATCAATAAAATAAAAATCCTTCAGATACTGCTTTGCCTGCTTCAGCTTCACTACAAGAATATCTGCCATAGGCGCTGCCCCGATAAAACCTCCGGCTTCATCCTCTCCCCCTGCTATAATGCCGGACACAAAGGTTCCATGTCCATTGGTATCCGTACTGGGTACCACTTCCAAAGGTTCAGCCGACCTCAGTGCCTGATTGATCATATCCGCCGTAAATTCCGTTCCATAATCCAGGGTCTCCGGTGGTGTTCCTGTCTGTATTGTCTGATCCCAGATTGCCTTGATCCTGGTAGTGCCATCCGCATTACGAAACAAGGGATTCTGATAATCAATTCCGGTATCAATAATCCCTACCAGTATATTCCTTCCCTTAAGATTCAGGATGGGCTGATTCTGGCTCTTCAGGATTCCACTGCTTTCCATGCTTGTTGTATCCATCAGTCCATAGCATTTGGGAACCATATAATACAATTGGGTAATTACATACATCAGATCCGTATCCTTGCGGGACAGTGACAGAATCGCAAGCCCATCGTCCAAAATTTTTACACATTCCCCCCGGAAATACGAGCGAATTGATCCCTGATAGCTGGAAGAAACAATATAGTCTGCATAATCATTACTTAAGAAGCGTTCCTTACAATCCGGTACCAGATTGTCATTTCCATTCATGTCCATAGCATAGTATCCCATTTATCTCCTTATTAATAAGATATGCACTGGATAGACGGTGGGTTCACACCAACAAGGTCTGCCGCCCACAGCATTCTTTGGATACAGGACAACATAAAAGCAAGAAGCAGGCTATCACTGCCTGATTCTTGCTTTTCTCCGGTTCTATATTCTATTACAGGAACGTAAAGCCTTCCTCTTCATCATCATCATTACCAATCAGCATGCTTTCATCCACTTTAACTTCAACCTCACCTGCATATATCTCATCCTCAGATGCATCAGAGGCTTCCGTCTGGCTTCTGGCTGCCTCTCTCTGCTTCCTCTCATTGGAAGCAATATCCCGCAGCTCTGCAAAAATATCCTTTGGTTCTTCTTTCTTCGGTTCATCAAAAATCGGCTTTGGTGTAAAGCCCTTTTCCTCTTCCGGCTCCACAGCTTCTGCCTTTGGCTTCTCCTCCACCGGAATATCTGCACCGGTCTTAATCAGATCATCTGTCAGCTTACTAATCCTCTTCTCAGCCGCTGCCAGCTCCTTTCGCAGTGCTGCACACTCCTTCTTGGCTGCCTCTAATTCTACATTGGCATGATCCGTCTTTTTCTGGGCCTCTGTAATATCATTTTGCAAATTATAAAGCTTTAATGCATTATCCCGATTAGAATCCGATAATTTATTATTTTGATCCTTTAATACCTGAATCTGTAACTGCAATTCTTCATATGCACTGCTGATCTGATTCAAATAAGCATATACTTCAGCTTTATTCAGACCCAGAATTGCACGACTAAATTGTCTGTCACTTGAAACAACTATTTCGTTCATTCTAACCTTCCTTTCTATCGTTAAAATTACCAAAAATATGCACTGTTTTTAGTTAGATTGATTATAGCAAATTCGAACAAAAACTTCAATACAAAGGTTTTTCTTTCTTAACCCCTTTCTTTCCGAAAAAAACCTTTTCCGGATAATGTTCCATAATATATGCATTCATTTCTCCGCCCCACAGCACCAGATTCATCATCATATAGACCCATACCATAGCAATGGCGATACCGGTCAGACTTCCATAGACCCTGGAATAATTGCTGAAATGATTTACATAAATGGAAAAGGCAAAGGATACAATAATCCATGAGACAGAAGAAAACAAGGCTCCCGGTGCCGCCTGCTGTAAGGTAATCTTATGATTGGGCAGTTTTTTATACATCACAACAAACATAAAAAACAATAAAACAAAGCCTACTACTACCCGCACACTAAGAATCAGGGTTGCAATATCATTCAGCCAGGACACTTTATTTAAAATAACATGATACAGGGAATTACCGAAAACAAATACGATCAGCAGCAGCACCAGAGATGCCGCTACTACCAGAGTATGCAGGGTGGCAATACTGCGAAGCACAAAATAATTCCTGGATTCCTCTGTCCGATAGACAGAGTTTAATCCATTGCTGATGGCCAGGATGCCTCTTGCAGCCGACCACAAGGCAATGATAATCGAAAAAGACATCAGGGTGTTTCCGGAATTCTGAATCAGTTCTTCCAAAATCCCCAACAGCCATTCCTCTATTTCATTTGGCAAAAGCTCCTTCAAAATCAAAAGAAAATCACTCTGACTGATTGGAAGGAACCGGGTAAAGGTCAAAATC
>JAIECC010000213.1 GCA_029068665.1 Lachnospiraceae bacterium | reverse complement strand
GCCTGACCGGGGCATCACCTGATTCATTATCAGCAAAAGTCAATTTCTATTCTTTTTCTTATCCACAAGAAGAGCAGCAAGTGCCAGCATAGAAAGCAATGCAAGAATTCCGTATCCTGCAATATCCGCCTCATCACCGGTATTTGGTGTTTCTTTTTTCGTTATCCCTTCTGATGCTGCAAGATTTCCTGCATTTATCACACCGGACTCTCGGACTTCCACATCCGACATATCATAAAGTGCTGTCTGTCCGGTAAGAAGGCGGTAATATGCCGTTAATGCATAGTATCCCTGCTCGGTTGCCATAGCATCCGCACCCTGACCTGCCTCGTGCATAAAGCCCGCATCCCTTACATAATACTTTGCCAAAGCATCTACTACACTTCCATTCGCCTTAACAAAACGTTCATCCGTATGTGGATTAATTCCTAAAGCAGTTAATGCTACAATAACCTGTGCATTACACTCTGCACTGGCACCGTACGCATTGGCATATCCTCCATCTGTCTGCTGCAGCTCCGACAGGCGTTTTAACCCCTGATCCACTGCTGCCCGTACCTCTTCATTTTCACTATAGTATGGTGCCAGTGCCTGAATCGCCATAGCAATTACCTCCGGGTCCGAAACCCCTGAATCCAGAATTGCCCGAATCAGATTCTCACGGGTGGTCTGCACACCTCCCTCAGCAACTGCCGGAATTTCATAGTGATTACTATCCAGTGCAATCAATGCATAAATCGGTCCATTCACCCCCTGCTTCTTTACATAATTTAAATCAGCTAAGCCTATTAATAGATTATAACCGCCTACATTGGTTACGTCATAACCTGCTGCCGTCAGTGAAAGAATCAACCGGGAATTCTCTGTAGACTTTGATGGGTCCAGCCTGCCCTGTGCATTTATATTCTCTCTTACATACTGCACAATATTTTCATAATATCCATCCGGTACTTCTCTGTTGCTGCGGGCAAGACCCAGCACCATCCATTCGCTGCCAAAGGACGAAGGCGCTCCGGCTTCTATCTTATTGCCAACGGTTATATAAATATTTTCTCCGTTTACATTCGGCATCTCAGGATTTACAGCAGACTCATTTTTATCTCCCATTCCTCCAACTATATCCTTAGTGTAATCATTTGTATAATAGAAGCATATCTGATCTCCGTCTGCAAGGGTTTGCTGGGTAATCACCTTGGATGGCGCTACACCATTCACCTTATATTTCCAGCCGGAATTCGGTCCCTTGGCAAACTCTGCCAAAGTGGTTCCATCCGGACGGGTAATGGAACGGATATAACTACTTCCCATATAGGTGTATCCATTTTCCTTTAATACCCTGGCAAATACCTCTGCAACCGTCGTACCCTCCGGCAAATCATTTACCATTGTTGTCAGCCACTGGCTGTCTGTATCGCGCAGTGTAAAGGTAACAGATAGATTCTTTTGCTCCGGTCGATCAGTTGTCGGATTGGTTCCGGTTACGATCAAATCAACTGTAACCGGCTGATTGGCCAATTTCCGGAAAGCTTCATTTTCCGGATAAAGCTCCGCATATCTTCCCATGGATTCACTGGAAAGCCAGCTTGTAATGGTCACGGCCTTATGCTCTGCCTGCCTGGTAACCAGGAGATTTTCGTGAGTAATCACATCAATATTGCTGGATTTGAACAGCCGCCACTGCTCTGTATCATACCAGCCATCCATGGCTACCGGTACAATACCATTACCCTTCTTCTCACTATTCCGATATACCCAGACCAGCTTACCCTCTCCATCAAGATAAGCTTCGAAAAACGGTGACAGATTCATGGTAATATGTGCCGGATCATTATTTCTGCCTTTCATACCATCAAAATAGTGAGCCTTCACCTGCTCCATCAGAGCAATCTCATCCTCAATCTCTTTTTGTGTCAACGGCAGCACCGTTACCGGTATCTCACGGGATACTACCGTATTGGTTGCCTTATCTGTAATCCTGATTGTCAATGTAACATCTACAGGGTCCTCTCCCGGCAGCGGACGATAGACCATTGCACTGGCAGCATTATTCGTATCCCAGGTCTTAATCACATCCGGATTGCTGCTGGTAATGGTAACAGGCTGATATTTACCATCAATGTGCATATCTCTTGTTGTAGGGAAGTGAATATCTCCTGTCACATTGTTCAGATCAATCTGCTCGCCTGTAGCCAAGTCTGTCAATCCCACCGTTTCCAGAGCGCGATCCAGCTTTGCCTGCAGCTCTTCTTCTAAAGGCACCTGTTCCTCTGAACCCTTTACGGTAATGGTATATACCTTATAAAGCTCTACATTGTCACCGCTGTTCCAGACAATATGCGCTGTTACTGTAACCTTCTGATCTCTATTCCCCTGCCGGACTGTAACCGGATAAGGAGCATAGTACGGATATCCCGGAAGGGTTCCTACAACAATAGCATTGGAGGAAGAAGTCCAGGTAATGGCAGCCCAGGTATCAAAGCTGGTATTATCATTGTAGTTTACCTGATCAGCGGACACACCATCCTTTAAAAGATAATGAGGCAGACTATCCAGATCATTCTCTTCAATGACAGCAGGAAGCTGTATCCGGTTTAGCTCTGCACGCAGTGCTTCCCGGGCTTTTGCCTCATCCCAGTTCATATGTGTGGTCCAGACCTTTTCCACACTGCTTCCGTTGCAGGAGAGCAGAAAGGTGGTTTCAAAATACACACCGCCTCTGCCGGACATACTTGGATTAAAATAGTAATGGATGGTACCATCGGCATCAATGGAAGCAGTTCCTCCGTTCTGGTCATAAACGGCCGCTTCTTTTACCATAACTGTAATATCCTCATACCCATTGGCCTTCAGCAACGCCTCAACTGCTTCATTTGCATTGGTATCTCTTCCATACTTTGGTGTGAAATATCCGGTTAAAGAATCTGCTGCTTCTGTCAGCATTCCCTCTGGTGTAAGCTCCTCTACCTGTTCCCACACAGCATACAAGGTCGCTGTACTGTCACTATAGGAGGAACTCCAGCTGTATTCCCCTTCCTCCCCATAATACTTCGGACTCTGCCAGGAGGATGGGTTCTTTATGGTTGTCCACTGAACGAACTGATATCCCTCCCGTACAAATCCACAGGCAGGCAGTTTTGTCGTAATTCCACTTTCACAGACAAAGGGTTCCATAGTTCCGATTCCCCCATTGGCATCAAAGCTGACGGTAATCTGATAACTGCGGAAACGGGCATAAAGCGTGGTTGATTTATTAAAAACTGTATTGTTTTCTACTTTTTCACCACCTTCCAATGCGGTATACCAGCCTTCGAATTTCTTACCGGACAGACTGCAGCTTGGAAGAGTTCCATAGCTCGTCCCACGGTCAATACTCTTTTCCTTGGTATAGCAGCTGCCCCCATTGGCATCAAAGGTAATGGTAATGGACTCTGCCCATTGGGCATACAGAGTAATACCGGCCTCTGCATCTTCTGCCGTAAACTTATAGGAAGTGGAAATTACATTTCCTCTCACCGGAGCATCATACCAGCCCTTAAAGTTATATCCGGCACGCTCCGGTGTTGAAAGAGTGCTGAACTTCTTGTCCCCATTTTCTTCCCGAATATAGTTGTAGTTTTCACCAACCAAACCGGTACGTTGAGTAATATCAGCTCCTTTATAATTCAGATCAACAGTTACACTGACCGGATCACCACCCCAGACCGCGTAGAGTATCTGTTCACTATTCTGTTGATTTTTCAGATTTCTTACAGTTCCACCCGGTTGATAGTTAGGAGAAGAACTATAAGAGGAGGTTGCCCATCCCCGGAAGGAATAGCCCTGACGGACAAATCCTCTTTCCGGCAGTGTAACATCCGTATCATATACCGCCTGAATCTTCTCCATGCTTCCGGTTCCCCCATTGGCATTGAAGCTTATAGTATATGTAACAGGCAGGAATCTGGCAGTATAGGTTATATCTTCTGCGATAACCGTTTCCGGACTCAGCTTTGCCTCACCATCATACCAACCGTCAAATAAATAACCGGTTGGCGCCGTCACTGTAGGAATATTTGTTGCTCCAATAGCATAATTCTGTGCCACATATACCTGAGAACTGCTTCCATTATTATCAAAAGTCACCGTATAAGCACCGGACCATACTGCATATAAATCCATATCTGCTTCCAGAGTAATACCTGCACCATCCGAATAGACCACCTCACCCTCCGGTGATACCGCCCATCCGGCAAATACCTTCCCCTCCTGAACAAATGTATTGCTCCGAAGACTGCCGCTGCCGCCATAGACATTCTGTGTGTAGGTTTCTCCATTATTATGAAAGGTAATGACTAAGGGCGCACCGGCAGAAAAATTCCGCAGATATACACAGTCATCGCCTTTGTCACCACTGCTGTCTTTTTTATATGCAACCGTCAGAACATCCCCGGCCGCCGCATCCAGCTCTATCCTGGTCCAGTCAATTTCCCCGCTGACTCCATCAACCAGTACGGTACCACCATGAGTTATCGTGACCTTATCATACTTTTCCTCTGTTGATACCTTATATTCAAAGCTGAAATGTGTATCAGCCGTAAAGGTAAGGGTCAGTGTACTGGTTGAATAGGACTTTCCCTTATTACCGGACTGCAGGATACCTCCTTCTCCTGCCTTCCAGGCCGTTGTCCCTGTACCCGGATTCGCTGAAACCGGCATGGATCCCAATACTTCGTCAATTGTTGCCGCTGCAAAAACATCTGTAGGTACCAGTCCGAGTATCATGACTAATGCCAGCAACAGTGCAGCTATTCGTTTTCTCATGTGACTTCCTCCTTTTCATTCTTTTCATACATACTCTTTTCAAAGGCTGATTCCTGCCACAATAATCGAAACACACCGTATCCGCTAAATATACATCCGTGCATCTGTCCGGCTCATTTCCTGAGGAAATAGAAAAATGGCAATATTCAACCCAAAAAAGGGCAGAATATCACCATAACCATTCTACAGTAAAATTCCCACAAAACAGTAGGTCTCCCGACTCGCACCTCAAACAGCCTCCTGCCCTGCCTTCTCAGGAAAATCCCAATGACCGGCTTTCGCCAACGGACAAGTGCCTAAATGCACACGGTGTTGGTAAACGCGGAGCTTTTATATGCCATACTCCATTCCCTTGTTAAGCTTTGCGCCTGACAGTTCTGCCGTTACGGCCGCATCGCCTCTGTTCGTGTGTTGATATTTGATTTTAACGCTATCAAAATAACATACCTGTATTGGAATTGCAATACTAACTTCCTGTCTGTTCTCCAAAACAGATTTGTCTCTTGATTTATAATCAAACTAAAAACTCTTGAAATTTTTGCTATAGGATGCTAACATAATTGTAAAGGTGGTACTAAGTTGTACCCCTTGTCAATGGATTAAGTTACAAAAAATAACCGCATCGCCTTGGCACAGGGGCGGTTATTTTTTGTCCTTACAACTTATCTTGTATACAAGACCTATCAGCGCTACGATAAACAAACCCAACTGTATGAGCGTATCATATGTAACATACTGCATAGGCATCCCCCCTTTCCCAAGGGGACAACCGTTCCCACTTCAATTAATATATCACAATTTGTTTTAAATTTCAATCA
>JAIECC010000212.1 GCA_029068665.1 Lachnospiraceae bacterium | reverse complement strand
CTGGTGGAATCATCCAGAATCAATATCTTCGGTTTCTTCAGCAATGCTCTTGCAATACAAAGTCTCTGCTTTTGTCAGCCGGATACATTGGTGCCTCCCTGCTCAATATAGGTATCATACTTTTGAGGCAGGCGTTCAATAAATTCCTCTGCGCAGGCCAGCCGACAGGCTCTTTGGCAATCCTCATCACTTGCCTCTTTATCACCCCACCGCAGATTCTCATAAATCGTACCGCTAAATAAAGTATTCTTCTGTAAAACAACCGACACCTGATTTCGAAGTACCTCCATATCGTATTCCTTTACATCTACACCGCCTACAGCTACCGTTCCCTCCGTAGCATCATATAACCGGCTGCTCAGGCTGACCAGACTGGTCTTGGCACTTCCCGTTCCACCGATGATGCCTATGGTTTCGCCGGACCGGATTGTAAGATTAATATCTTTTAATACCGGTTCGCTGCTTTCCTTCTTATACCGGAAGCTTACATTTTGAAATGCAATGCTTCCATCTGCCACTTCCGTAACCGGCTGAGGCGGATTCTGCAAATCACTGGTTTCATCTATAACCTCTGCAATACGCTCTGCACTTGCCATGCTTATACTAATCATAACAAATACCATGGAAAGCATCATCAGGCTCATCAATATATTCATGCAGTATGCCAACAGACTCATTAAGTTGCCGGTAGTCAGATTGCCTGCTACGATCATATGGGAGCCCACCCAGCTAATCAGAAGAATACAGGTATATACCGTAATCATCATGACCGGCATGTTAAATGCAAGAATGCTCTCCGCCTTTACAAACATGTTGTATACCTTTGCACTGGCCCGGGCAAACTTATTGGTTTCATATTCTTCCCTTACGTACGCTTTAACTACACGGATTGCTGATACATTCTCCTGTACGCTGGCATTCAGATCATCATATTTACGAAATACTATATTAAAATATTTATGTGCCTGAACCATGATGACACCCAGAATTCCACTCAGCACGATAACTGCTGCCAGATAGATGCTTGCCACTCTTGCATTTACCAGAAATGCAGCTACCATGGCACAAATCAAGCTGGCCGGTGCTCTGGTTCCCATACGCAAAACCATCATATAGGAATTCTGCACGTTGGTCACATCTGTAGTCAGACGGGTAACCAATCCCGCAGTACTGTATTTATCAATATTAGAAAAGGAATAGGTTTGAATATTTCCAAACATGGCCTTCCGCAGATTCCTTGCAAAGCCTGCCGATGCATAGGCTCCGTATTTGCCGCCCATAATACCGGCAAACAAGCCGATTCCAGCCGCTGCTACCATCCATACACCCACCACACAGATATGGTGAATATCTCCCCCGGGTACATTCACTCCATCATCAATAATGGATGACATCATTAATGGAATCACCGTTTCCATCAATACTTCAAGCAGCATAAAACAGGGGGTTGCAATCGTAGCACCTAAAAATTCCTTGATTTGTCTTCCCAATGTCTTTAACATGATGTCTCTCCTTTCCCTTGCTTTTCTTCCGGTTTACTGTATACATCCCATGGTGCACCCAATTCTGTCATATTAGCGCTCATCTTTTTCATAAGCTCGTTAAAAACACTAATTTCTTCCTTACTTAGATTATGTGTCAGATAACATTCCATCTTCTCGATTCGGGCATCAATTCTGGCACTTAAGTCCCGTCCATAGTCAGTCAGTACCAGCTTCTTTAACCTGGCATCACTGGCAACACTACAACGGGTAATCAAACCATTCCGCTCCATACTCTGAAGGGTCTGGGTAACAGTAGACCGACGAAGAAAAAACTGATCCTCTACATCTTTCTGGTAAATATCACGGTTTGCGGATTCCAACGCCAGAAAATGCAGAATCCGGCTTTGAGAACCGCTAATCCCTTCTGCCTCTGCAGCCTGATGCAGATAATGCTTGACCTGATTGGATAATATGATAACTTTGCTTCCTAAATGCTCTAATTGTTCCAATATGCATTCCCCCTAAATCATTCAAAGCCTTCCTGTCAACTTCACAAACGCAAATATAGTTCGCATACGAACAATTCGTATGCGAACTATATTTTATCACTTATTTTTATATTGTCAAGAGTACTTTCTATCTTCTTCCTTCTCCAATACCTCCTGTAACTCTTCCTCCCGCTTCTGCTTCTCGTCCAGCCGTAATACTTCAATACAACGCATTATTTCTCTCACATCTTCCATGCACTTTTCTTCTTCCATCGATATCTGAACCGGAGACTTGACAGGCGGTTCAAATATCCCGCCTTTTCCTGCCCGGTATATGTATAAGGATTCACCATCGAAGCAGATGACTATTTGATGATCTATCTCATACAATTGCTTAAAGTATTCCATAACCGGAGGAGTCAACAGATAAAAAACACTATGGGCATCCGTAGCATATACATTGAATCTCTTGTTAAACTCCACATCCTCCATCACTGTGGAAGATATCCCGCCGGTATAACTGCCGGCTGCCATGAAATTATGGGTATCACCAATCACTAATGGGATATCCTCAGTAGCGGACTGGCACTTAAAATCTTTAGAAATAATCCGTATCTTTCCCTGAATTGACTTTTTATAATGAAACTGTGTCAAACAACCGTTCAGCCAGATCATTTTATGAGTATACTTATGCTTTTCCGTACTCTGAGGTTGAGGTGCACGCACATATTTTTTATTGACGGCATCATATTGAAGGGGTGCATACACCGGTATATCCTGAATCTTAATCTTAACATCCGCCTGCCGGAACATTATGCCTTCATACTCGCCCTCAATAAGGTCCTCCGAAATGTACGACAGCATAGTATGAGCCACCGCCATAACGCCTGTATCCGTGAATTCTCTTTTTGAAAACCCTTGTTCCGGAGAATACCGGATTGTTTCAAAGCAGGAACGTAGAACCGGTTCTGCTATCCTCTGCTTATAGACCCTTGCATATTTCATCTTTGCTTTCTCTTCCGACGGAAGAAGGGCATTTACAATCAATATAATTATAATTACAGGAAATCCTATGATGGCTGCTGTCTCTACATCAATGATTCCAAGCATACCCAGTACCACTACCACAAGAACGCCTAAGATTCCCAGCATAACACACACATCATGCATGGGCTTTGCCCGCTTACACTTTTTCCGTAATCTTTCCAGCTCTTCTCGTGTTCCTGCGTCTAAATTTACCATTTACTTTCCTCTCCATTCCTTACCAAAACCATCTGTCATGCCCTGATTCATATTCACAATTTGCTCCATCCGATGCCTTCAAACTCATCATCTTCCGGCATCTGGGATGCTTCCGTTTCATATTTAGCTTCTTTTAGCTCTTTATATAGTTCTTCCTCCCGTTTATTTTTTATCTGCCCTTTTCTCTGCAGGTTCCTGTTTTCTCCCTTTAACACTTCCTCCCGCTCCTTCCGATCATCCAGACGCAAGGCTTCAATACAATATACAATTTCCTGAAGTTCCCGATAGCTTTTTTTCACCTCATCGGATATATTCAAAGTTCTTGCAGACGGCGGTTCAAATATTCCCCCTTTTCCGGTTCGCAATATATATAGAAATGTTCCGTCAAAACTGATACTAAGTTTCTGATCCATGCTGCACAAATGTTTCAGATACTCCATAACCGGAGGCGTCAGCAGATAATAGACACTGTGTGCATCTGTTGCATATACCGTAAAGCGTTGATTAAAATCCACATCCTCCATGGATATGGTTTTCAATAAAGCACCCATGGTATTCTGTACGATTCGAGATACATCCTGCCCACTTCCAAACATGTAAAATTCCAAAGAACTGGATGCCGGAATAAAGGTTTTCGAAGTTATCAGTATTCTGCCCAGAATATCCTTGTCATACCGAAAACGAGTCAGTCTTCCATCCACATCCACCACTGTTCTGCGGTTTCTTCCACCGGAACGGTGGGTGACCCTTACATCCGACTGCTTAAATTCCACTCCTGAATGAGTACCCACGATCAAATCCTCTGAATGATAAGAATAATCCCGACCCTTTAAGGAAAATACACCTGCCATGGAGAACTCTTCCCTGCTGAAGCCCTGCTCCGGAGAATACTGTGCATCCTCAAAGCATGCCTTCAACACCTTCTCTGCCAGCAGCTTCTTATAGGTATTCGTATATTGCTTCCTGGCCTTGACTGATTGATACCCGGCAAAGAAGCCAACTACAATAGAAAGCATACACACTACAAACATAATAGCGCCGCCATTGTACCATCTCCCAAATGATTGAAACAATGAAAGTCCCAATACAATAGAACAGATACATATCATCTGCCAAAGCACCTGTCTTTTCCGTAATGGCTCCAGTATACTCAGGATACCGGCTTCATTTAAATTCAGCTCCTTCATTTTCCTTCACCTATTCCTTCCTGCTAAGACAAAAGCTGCCACAAGACCAGCCGGAACAATTCTCCTCCGATTCCGGCATGGCTTCCGTGACAGCTTCTATTCCCTCCTAAAACTTCATCTCCACATCATTCCGCTTATATTCCTCAGCCTGGAATAAGGTCCGGCTCTTCATGCCCAGCATATTCGCCACAATGGAGGCCGGAAACATAACGATCTTCGTATTGAAATCTGTAGCATTCGCATTATACAGTCTCCTTGCCGCCTGCAAATGCTCCTCTACATCGGTAATACTGTTCTGCAGTGCAATATAGTTGGCACTGGACTTTAGCTCCGGATATGCCTCTGCGGTCAAGCGGAACTGATTGCCTACTTCATTCATGGTATTTGCCGCTTTGATCTTTTCATCTACTGTCATGCCGGAACGAAGACGGATAGTTTCAAATAATGTCTTACTCTCATGAGAGGTATATTCTTTTACTACCGCTAACTGCTTGGTCAGTACATCATACCGCTTGGTCAGTGCCACATCAATCCCGGAATCCGCTTCATCTACTTTCAATGCGGATGCCCTTAACTTGTTCATGGTGCTTATATACCAGATTACCAGTATCAGCAACACTACAACTACTACTGCAATTATCATTCCACCTATAACATTTCCCATTTTTAATCCTCCTTTAATATCCTCTTATTCCTGATCCAGATTTTTTCTTGCCCAAAGCTCCAATGAATTTGTCAAATCGGAGATTTCAGAAAGAATTTCCAGAATCCTCATAAACTCCTGCCTCTCTGATTTATCCACCAGACCATCTGCAGATATATCAATCAAAGAATCTTTAATCTCAGATACATCCTTTAAGGAACCAAGTATATTCAGAATCAATCGGTCCAAATTATCCATCCGGACCTTCTTTGTTGTCATGCTGCCCAATGGACATAAGGTAGTACAGTATTGATTACATAGCTCCGGTCTGTCGTATGCTCTGGCTATCAGCTTTACTTCTTCCTGATATGGAAGCACCTCTGATAGTTCGATGCGGGCAAGTCTGGTTCGGTCGATTCCGATGATGGAAGCCGCCCGTTCCCGGCTGCTGAATGCATCATTTTTCTTCATGGCTTCTTCCCTGGCCTCGTAGAATATATTACCGGATGCTTTTGTTGCTTTTCTCCCCATAGTATCCTCCTTCGTAAGAAACAGCCTTGTCTATTAC
>JAIECC010000211.1 GCA_029068665.1 Lachnospiraceae bacterium | reverse complement strand
CAACAATACCAAGTATCATTGCAACGGCAATAATGATAACGATAATGGAAGCAATTATTTTTTTTGTTTTTCTATTATTGAAATTAAACATAGTACACCTCTTTCCTGAAAGGAATATAATTATGTTACGCTATTTTCTTATGATACTGCCAATTTTAGCACTTATCCTTATGCATCATCTCAAGTGGACCAAACGCGTAAGCGATGAGGACAATGCCAGATTCTGGAGCCGGGAGGCAAAAGCAAATAAAGTCCGAAAGCAGGACATCTCTCATCTGGACTACATCTATATTCCGATTGAGACCCTTCCTTTTGGTATTGATTCTTCCCGGGAGGTCCAACGGGCAGAAGCCACATTGCGGAAACTGGATTCCACCCAGATACTCAATCTAAGCGCTTATACCAATACTGATTTAAAACTAAAATACGGAGTCAGCAATCTAACCACCCTCTCTGAATGTGACGATCGTTTTACTACTCTGATCCGCACCCTGTATCAATGGGCATGTCTGCTTCTCGATCATGGACATACAGAAGCCGCCATTCAGGTTGCAGAATACAGCATTGATATCGGTTCTGACATCTCCGGCATCTACTATATGCTGGCAGATTACTATCGACTTGTGGATAACACCGAAGCAATGTCACGTTTACAAAAATCCGCAGCTTCCCTGACCGGACTCAACGCAACGCTTATCAAGGATTATATTAACAAATCCAAGGTATGATAGCAAGTTATTTGTGCAGTTCTCCCCGGTGAAACTATAGATTCCGGCAGTTATTTTTTATTCTCTTTTTTCTTCCTTGTCTGATAATCCCGGCAGACCTCTTTCAGAGGACATTGTTCACACTTAGGGCTTCGGGCTGTACAGATGGTTCTGCCATGGGTAATGATCTGAATATTGTACAAAATCCACTGCTCTTTGGGCAGTACCTTCATTAATTCCTGTTCTACCACTACAGGATCATCACTTTTGGACAAACCCAGCTTCCTGGATATCCGCTTTACGTGAGTATCCACTACGATACTGGGGTCGTGGAAAATATTTCCCCGAATCACATTGGCGGTCTTTCTTCCTACCCCATCCAACCGGGTCAGGTCTTCAATATCCCTTGGAACTTCACCTTGATACTCATCAATCAGCTTCCTTGCACAAGCCTTGATATTTTTGGCTTTATTCTTATAAAAGCCGGTAGAATAGATATCCCGCTCCAGTTCCTTGATGTCACAATCAGCGAAGGCCTCCAGATCGGGATATTTTACAAATAAGTCCTTTGTAACAATATTCACTCTTGCATCCGTACATTGAGCACTCAGCATGGTAGCAATCAGGAGCTGCCACGGAGTATCATGATTCAAATAACACTTATATTCAGTGGTATAAACAGTATTCAGAATCTCCACGATTCTCGCCACCCGTTCTTTCTGTGTCATAACTAACCTCACTTCCTCTTTTGTTAATTCCTTTCTGCCTCTCTCTAATATCCTCCCTTTTCTTCTGCAAGAGAAGAGCCGCCATAAAATTTCTCTTTCGGAATAAATTCCGTTTTGGCAGAATGGTCCAATACATCTCTTTCTTCATAATCATAAAGCATAAAGCCCTGTTTTTCTTTCTCCTGCCAGGGTTCCAGATGTGCCATCTTTCCCTGATAACCGGAGCGTTTAAAAAATTCTGCTATTTCCTTTTTCTGTTCTTCATACTGCTTTGCCCATACCGGCCGCTTTTTTAGATTTTCCCGCAAATACAGGTCATGGAGCAATAAGCGGTCCAACGCTTCCAAATCCATGCTCCGGCTATTCTTTGACTCTGATTCTCCGGCTTCCCGGCTTCGTAAAAAGCTTCTTAATATAGTATATCGATCCAGCCGTTTCCATTGTAATCCTTCATATCCCTGCTGCTTATAATATTCCCCCAGATTTTGAAAGAAGTCAAATGCCGAATTCTGGAATTCCATAATATACCCCAGAGAATATCGGAATTGTCCGCTATTATGATATATCTCCAGCATTTTCTCCACCCGCTTTAGCGCCAGAATGTCCGAATAAGATAACCACTTGGTAGAAAGTACTTCATAGGGCGGAGTTTCCATGTACCGCAGTTCATATTCGCCTGCCATTTCTTCCATCCCGGACCCTTTCAAAACCTTCAGAAATCCCAGTTGCAACTGTTCCGGCTTCATGGCATAAGCTTCGTCAAAGGATTGTCGAAATCGTTCCAGTTTTTCAAAGGGCAGTCCCGCAATCAGGTCCAGATGCTGATTAATATTTCCAAAAGATTGAATCTGCAGCATGTTCTCTCGTATTTTAGAGATATCCATATGTCGTTCAATGGCGTGTATGGTATCCGGATTCG
>JAIECC010000210.1 GCA_029068665.1 Lachnospiraceae bacterium | reverse complement strand
ATTGCTTCTGGTAGCTTTGATAGGTCTTGTTTACAAGATAATTTCCGATAAAAAGGACAAAAAATAATCGCCCCTCTGGCAAAGACGGCGATTATTTTTATAGTTGACCAATTACCAAGGGGTACAACCAAGTACCACCTTTGTTATTATATTAACATTCTCATTTGAAAATATCAAGCCTTTTCTAGGATACAGCTTACACATTTCCTTACTGCTCTAAACGTGCTTTCAGCTTCTCCCGCTCTTCTTCATATCCCGGCTTGCCAAGCAATGCAAACATGTTCTTCTTGTAGCTTTCCACACCCGGCTGATTGAATGGATTAACACCTAATACATAGCCGCTGACACCACAGGAGAACTCAAAGAAGTAGAACAGCTCGCCCAGACAATACTCATCCATGTGCGGAATCGTAATCTTTAAGTTCGGAATCTGACCGTCAACATGAGCAAGAATGGTTCCATTCATTGCCTGCTGATTAATGTAATCAACGGTTCTTCCTGCAAGATAATTCATACCATCAATATCATTATCTTCCTGCTCCATGATGATCTTTCTTCTCGGATTCTGAACATCCAAAACAGTCTCAATATGATTCTTCGTACCATCCTGAATAAACTGTCCCAGGGAATGCAAATCTGTAGTAAAGTCAACGGCAGTCGGGAACAGACCCATTCCATCCTTACCCTCAGACTCACCAAACAGCTGTTTCCACCACTCACCAATGTAATGAACGGAAGGAGTATAGTTTGCAAGAATCTCCATGGTCTTGCCCTTCTCTAATAGGATGTTACGCAAAGCAACATACTGCAATGCATAGTTATTATCAAAATCATTTTCCAGACAATACTTTCTGGAATATGCAGCACCCTCCATTAACCGGTCAATATCTGCGCCGGATACTGCAATCGGAAGCAGACCAACAGCGGTCAATACAGAGAAACGACCTCCGACATCATCCGGAACAACAAAGGTCTCATAACCCTCAGCATCTGCCAACTGCTTCAATGCTCCCTTTTCCTTATCGGTAGTTGCATAGATTCTCTTGGCAGCTTCCTTCTGACCATATTTTTCAATCAATAAACGCTTAAATAAACGGAACGCAATGGCAGGCTCTGTTGTTGTACCGGACTTAGAAATTACAATGATGGAAAAATCCCGGTCCCCAACTACTTCCAGCAAATGCTCCAGATAGGTAGAACTAAAATTGTTACCTGCAAAGAAAATCTGCGGAGTCTTACGCATATCCTTATCAATGACATTATAGAAGCTGTGGCGCAAT
>JAIECC010000021.1 GCA_029068665.1 Lachnospiraceae bacterium | reverse complement strand
AATATGAACATATTGTAAGGAGGGCGGCTTCATATGCCGCGGGAAATTATGAATTATACAATTGGCATTGATATTGGTTCCACTACAGTAAAGATTGCTGTTCTGGACGAAGCACATCATATTTTATTCTCGGATTATCAGCGCCATTTTGCTGATATCAAGGGAACTCTCGCCCGACTGGTAGAGGCTGCCGGACAGCAGTTGGGAAATCTTGAGATTCGGCCTACCATTACCGGTTCCGGTGGTCTTGCCATCGCTTCCATTCTGGAGGTTCCTTTTTCCCAGGAGGTAGTCTGTGTTACAGATGCCTTGCAATTATATGCACCTCAGACGGATGTATCCATTGAATTAGGCGGTGAGGATGCAAAAATCATCTATCTTACCAACGGAATCGAACAAAGAATGAATGGTGTCTGCGCCGGTGGTACCGGTTCCTTTATTGATCAGATGGCCTCCCTGCTTCAGACAGATGCGGAAGGCTTAAATGAATATGCAAAAAATTATGATACCATTTACCCGATTGCAGCCCGTTGCGGTGTTTTTGCAAAAACGGATATACAGCCACTGATCAACGAAGGGGCTACTAAGGAAAATCTGGCTGCTTCCATCTATCAGGCAGTTGTGGATCAGACCATCAGCGGTCTGGCATGCGGCAAACCGATTCGTGGCAACGTGGCATTTCTAGGCGGTCCTCTCCACTTCCAATCAGAACTAAAAAAGGCATTTGTACGGAATCTTAATTTAACGGAAGAACACATTATTGCACCGGATAATTCTCATTTATTTGCTGCCATTGGTGCTGCTCTGAATGCGGAAACGTCTACTGCCTATACCACTCTGGATGCTCTGGATGCCAAGCTTCACAGTGATATCCAGATTGAAATGGAGGTTGACCGGATGGAACCTCTCTTTCATAATCAGGAAGAATATGATGCCTTCTGCGAGAGGCATAACCGCTACAAGGTAACAAAGGGAGATCTGGCTTCCTATCAGGGGAACTGCTTCCTGGGAATTGATGCCGGTTCTACAACAACCAAGGTTGCTTTGGTGGGTGAAGACGGTATGCTCCTTTACTCCTTTTATAGCAGCAATAACGGCAGCCCGTTGAATACCAGCATTCGTGCCATTCAGGATATTTATTCCAAGCTGCCGGAAAATACCAGAATCGTCCGTGCCTGCTCTACCGGCTATGGAGAGGCCCTGATCAAATCCGCTCTTATGCTGGACGATGGAGAAGTAGAAACCATTGCCCATTATACTGCCGCTGCCTTTTTTGAACCGGAGGTAGACTGTATTCTGGATATTGGCGGCCAGGACATGAAGTGTATCAAAATCAAAAGCCAGGCTGTGGATAACGTTATGCTGAACGAAGCCTGCTCCTCTGGCTGCGGCTCTTTTATCGAAACCTTTGCAAAATCCATGAACTATAAAATCGAGGACTTTGCCAAAATTGCACTGTTTGCAGAGCATCCTATCAATCTCGGCTCCCGTTGTACCGTATTCATGAATTCC
>JAIECC010000209.1 GCA_029068665.1 Lachnospiraceae bacterium | reverse complement strand
CATAAGGGATATGAATGAATATTAAGGAGGAAACAACTGTGATCGAAATCGAATCCAAAGAAGAGAAAACACCTGCTAAGATTCTTGTAATCGGTGTGGGAGGCGCAGGTAATAATGCGGTCAACAGAATGATAGATGAAAATGTAGAAGGCGTGGAATTGGTTGCCGTGAATACGGACAAGCAGGCATTAGCCCTGAATAAGGCAACTACAAAGATTCAGATCGGTGAGAAGCTGACCAAGGGACTTGGTGCAGGCGCAAAGCCGGAAATCGGTGCCCAGGCAGTGGAAGAGAACCGGGAGGAACTGGTGGACTTAATGAAGGAAGCCAATATGGTATTTGTTACCTGTGGTATGGGCGGCGGTACCGGTACCGGTGCAGCACCGAAGATTGCTGAGATGGCAAAGAATCTTGGTATCCTGACCGTAGGTGTTGTGACAAAGCCGTTTAAGTTTGAAGGAAAGCCAAGAATGAATAATGCACTTTCCGGGATTGATGCGTTAAAAGATAATGTAGATACGTTGATTGTAATTCCGAATGATAAGCTGCTTCAGATCTGCAGCAAGAACACCTCGATTCCGGAGGCGCTGAAGAAGGCAGATGAAGTATTACAGCAGGGTGTTCAGGGCGTAACTGACCTGATTAATAAGCCGGGTCTGATTAATCTGGACTTTGCGGATATTCAGACCGTTATGCGGGACAAGGGTATTGCCCACATCGGTATTGGTAAGGCATCCGGTGAGAATAAGGCAGTGGAAGCAATCAAGCTTGCCATGGAGAGTCCGTTGCTGGAGACTACCGTATCCGGTGCAACCGATATTATCATCAACTTCTCCGGTGATGTAGGTATTATGGATACCAGTGAAGCAGTATCCTATGCTTCTGAGATTGCCGGTGATGATGTGAACATTATATTTGGTACTGTTGATGCAGATACAACATCCGATGACTTGAGTATTACCATTATTGCAACAGGTATTGATGCACCAAGACAGCAGAATGCAGGTGGATTTGCAACAACAGCCAGACCTGCAATGCAGACAACGGTTCCGACCTATTCCGGACAGCCGATTGCACAGCCGGCACCGGCACAGCAGCCGGTTCAGCCAACACCGGCACCGGCAGCCAGACCGTCCTTCTTAAATGGTGCGGCAGCAACGAATACAACTGCCCCAAGACCGGCAGCGGCTCCGACCTCACAGGCGGTAGAGCGGAAAGCACCGGCAAAGCCGAGCGGCGGCAACGGAATTGTGATTCCGGAGTTTTTAAGAAGAAAATAAAGTTTATTCAGCACCCTCACATCATATGTGAGGGTGTTTTATTTATGTATATACTCTGCATTAATGTGGGGGAAAACCTCGAAATCAGCTCCTAAAATCAGACAAAAACCGCATGGGAAATGCATTACACTATAAAAAAGGAGCGGGGGAGAGAAGTGAAGTATACCATTTATCTGGATGTCTTATTCTTAATTAACTTTGGAATGGATTTTTTGATTATCTGGCTGACCGGACGCCTGTGCGGTCAGAGAACTTCCTGGTGGCGGTATCTTGTCAGTCCACTGGCAGGCAGTGTTCTCCTGATTCTTTTAATCTGGCTTCCCATTCCGTTTCAATGGATGTATTACATATGTAGTTATGGAATGATTGGAATGATTATGTGCTATCTGGCATTTCATCCAAAGGGATTCAAGCAGGGAATCAAATGCTATGCCTGTCAATTGATGATAACCTTTTTATTAGGGGGAATCATGAATTGGCTGTATTTTTCTACCCCTTTGGGGGAATGGTGTGTACATAGTCTGGGAGGACAGGGACTACAGTTCCGGGAACTTTTTCTTCTGGTGCTGTTAAGTGGGAGTATCGTTGCTGTTCTTACCGCAGGTTTTCGTCAGCTTCAAAAGGAACAAAGGCAGGAAACCTACCAGATTTCTTTATATTTTGGAGAGAATAATATCTATGGTATTGGATTTGTTGATACCGGGAATTTTTTGAAGGAACCTTTGAGTCATCGTCCGGTGGCGGTTGTGTCTGCCGACTGGATTGTGCCGGTGCTGCCGGATGAATACAGTAAGCTGGTAAATGTTTATCTGGAAGCCGGAAAAATTGATTATGATTTGATTGCAGAACAAAAGCTGAGAAAGGCAAGATGGATTCCCTTTCAGGCAGTCGGTGAGCAGCAGGGGGAGCTGCTGGGGCTTCAGTGTGAAAAAATGATATTACGGCAGAAGAATACCTGTATGACTCGAAAAAATGTCATAGTCGGTATCAGCCGAACCCCAATTACCAGTCATAATCGATATCAAATGTTATTACATAGGGAATTGATAGAACAGGAGGAACCCTTATGAACGAAGTTCATAACTATAAATGGGTTCCGACGATATGCCGCCGAGACGAAGAGCCATG
>JAIECC010000208.1 GCA_029068665.1 Lachnospiraceae bacterium | reverse complement strand
TCTGGCTGCAGCCTTGGCCCCTCAGCTGATAAAATATGTCAGAAAATCCAGACGTGTTAAAGATATACAGGCGGCAGACGAGATTCAGGCAAGCTATGCCCGTGGATTTATTACTATGTCAGGCCAGGACGTTACCAGTCCAGCCTCTGAGACCGGGGATGTCTATATCCGGAATGACAGTACTATTTCCAACCCACCCCAGACACTGACGGACTTCGCTTTTCTGGAGCTTGGAACCATTCCCCTGTCTTCTACCGATAAAGATTACTATTGGCATATTGAATACACGCCTGCTACCGGCAAGGTCAACAAAATTTCTTTAACAGATGGGCCCAGTGGTTCGGAATCCCATGAAGTATACCCGGATTCAGACGATTTTGCAGAAGGAAAATAAAAAGAGAAAGCCAAGGCTTTCTCTTTTTTTGTATGAATCATCTTACATATTCAAAATGCTGATAATCTTTTGGACTGCTCCAGTCTCCACCCCAGGTAAACCCATGGGCTGTAAACAACTGATAGCAAAGGTCCTCCCGGTCAATCTTGTACGGAAAATCACCGCTCCGGTCCACATAGGCTGTTCCGGTTGCCGGCTGAACATATCCCCCGCTTACATAAGGATTATATAATGGATTAATATCAATTGCCAGACCAAAGGAATGATTGGAAAGGCTGGAAGAGCCTGCAATCACCCGATAATTGAAGCAGGAGGTATTATTATCCCGCATGGACGTTTCATCATCTCCGTTATAATCATCCACCAGACAAATACGTTCAATGGGGTATTCCTGCTCAAACAGCTCCTGAAAAATCTCTACTAAATCATCTGCAATCAATTGATTACAAATCAATTCTCCTTCCTTTACCTCATGATCCAGATTATAATGCAAGACATGTACATAGCGTAATTCATCATAGCTGATTCCATAGGGTTCATAATTGGGATAGGATATGCCTGTAATTCGTTCCTTTATTTCCTCCGAAATAGGTGCGGCATAAAAAGCTTCACTTAAGTTTACAACGGTTTCACCACTGCTTTCCGTTCCATCTGTCCCCAG
>JAIECC010000207.1:7389-8585 GCA_029068665.1 Lachnospiraceae bacterium | reverse complement strand
ACTGAAACGTAATATTTGTGGAAACTGCAATAATTATAGCATAGACTTATTTAAATTGCACTAAAAAAAGGAGCTTAATTTTAAGCTCCTTCATTATTATATTTTTTTACGAATTTCTTTTGCCAGTTCCCGAAGTTCATCCGTTGTAGATTCTCCCGGATTCCACCCGATATTCACACCATCGCCCTCATATCGGGGTATCAGGTGAAGGTGGAAATGAAATACGGTCTGTCCTGCTGCAGCCCCATTGTTCTGTACAACATTCATACCATCACAATGCAGCACACTTTTCATTGCCCTTGCAACCTCTGTTGCCATAGAAAATATCTTGCCTGCCGTTACAGCATCAATATCAAATAAATCCTTGAAATGCTCCTTAGGAACAATCAGTGCATGTCCCCGGCTCGCCGGTGCCACGTCCAAAATCACCCGGACATCACTATTTTCATATATGGTTGCCGACGGTATCTCACCATTTGCGATCTTACAAAAGATACAATCCTTTTCTGCCATTCTTCCGTCCTCCCTTACAGTCACTTGTATTATTGTAAACCGAACTCGCAAAATTTACAAGCGATTTTTCAATAATCCTATGCCTGTAAGCCTCGATTTTGCTCCTGCATGGGGTCACGGCTTTCTTTTAGATACCCTTTTCCGTAGGTTAAACCTGCATACACCTGCTGTACATGCTCCATCAGCGGAGGGTCATAATCCCTTTTGCTGATTTCCATAAAAGAACCTCGTAAACGTTCTAAAAGTCCTATGCATTGAGTAAGATTGACCGGCATCCGCTTTACATAAGACATCAAAAGCTGCTTGTCAATAAACAGATATAAGGACATTACATCACAACCTGTCTGGGTATCCAGCTTCGACATGGCCATCAGCTTCTGCAAAAATGCCTGCGCCTGCTGCACAGAGACCTCAAAATCAGCCAGTTCCTCATTTTCATAATGCTGCAGACCTTCCTTTACGGCATCCAGTATAATATCATATAATACAACTGCCAGCGCAGATGTGTTTGCCTGACTGATCCGCATGGTGTAGGTACTGATTTGATCCTTGGTCATAAGGGTTCCTCCTATCCACGGAAATCAATATGGTGACCGATTTTACTTTCTGCTTCCGTTTCCGTATTGTCGCTCATTTCCTCAAAGGTATAATCTTCAAGCTTCCGCAGCAATTCTTCCAGCGAG
>JAIECC010000207.1:0-7379 GCA_029068665.1 Lachnospiraceae bacterium | reverse complement strand
CGCGACGAAGCTGTAATGGTAACGTCTTCCTTGGCATCTGTCCTGTCAGTCTTGTCACCTTTTCCTGTCCGTATAGCTTCTAACCGTTCTTCCCGTTCCTTTTTCTTTGCTTTTCTCTTCTCTTCCTGCTTCTTTGCCGTCTTCTTTGCAATCCGCTCCTTCTGCGCTTCTGATGACTTATCCAACACAGCAAAGAAGGAAGTCAGGCCTCCGTCTTTCACCTGCATTCCATAGTTCTTAACCTTATTTCCACTGGCAATCAGACTGTTCTTTAACTGTTCCAGCTGGTTCGTGGCACCACTGATAATCCCTTCATACTTCTTCCGATACTTTTCATCGGTTGCCATACGTTCGATTTTATCCTCATCAATTAATACCACCATCTTGTTGGCATTGCCATAGCTGCCTGCATTGGCCTGTGCAGTCTCCTTCATGTCTCTGCTGACAAGGATAAAGTCCATATTACCATACTTTTTCTTCAGCTTTTCATAATACTTCTGTGCCTTTTCACTCAGTTCCGGTTTTCCTACCGTCTTGCCATAATTGGCTTTCTTTGTCTTTTCCGTCTTCTCTGTGGCTGCATACTCATTTACAGCCTGTGCTCCCGCCTGGGAAATCATGTTTGAATTCATACGCTCATCCTCCTTGAATATATACAGTAAATCCGTTTACTGCCAGTCAGTCAGCTTTTCATTCCCATAGGAACGACATAGCTGAACAGTTACTTCATATAATATATCGGACCTCTCCGTTTAAATGTTAATATCAGAACCGGCTATTCCACCTAAAATAAGCTGAGAAAGGGCTGCCGGCTGTCCCTGCATCATCTGCAGCTGCAAAGCAGAAAGTCTTTGAACTCGCTGCATCTCCATCTCCTGCCGTTTCAGCCGCCGTTCCCAAAAGCTTCCTTTTGCTTTTTGATTGAACAGGCTCTCTCCTTTTCCATTCTGGTAGGCCGGATACCAGCTTTGTCCCCGATACTCCTCCTTGGTAGCGCTAAAACAATGTACCACATAGTGTCCGCCACAAATGCCGGACCATGGATCATGAGATGCAAAATCTTTTTCTAATCCTCCGATTACCCATTCTTCATACTCCGGATCATTCTTCATCGCCTCAAATCCGGCTTCGGAAATATGAATAGCTACGGAATTCTGCATTTGAGACGGATGCATGGGAATCCTTGATAAACGATCTGATATATATTCCTTATATTCCTCCATGGTCATATCCTGTGTGGAAACCGGTTCCGGCTGATAAGTCTCTGCTATCGCTGCCGTTGCTGCATACTTATTTACCACATCCAGAAAGCTTTAACCGGTTCGACTTCCTGCCTGCATTCTGGTTTCTGCCTGTCTTTTTAAATGATTGATATAATTCTGGCAATTTCTGGTCATTCCATTTTTATAAATTATTTCACTCATAGCTCTTACCTCTTTATTATTCTAAGCTTTTTCTTTCTTTTCATCTGTCCGCCCCTTCACAACCCTTCTGTCAGTCCGGGCTGTCCTGCTCTCCTTTATGGTCCAAGCAATCCGGTTTCATGTCTCTGATTCTCCGTTTACATCAGCTTTTGAGTCTACCATCCCACGCCTTTTTCTACACTGCGCATATTTGCCGCAAATACTTCCTCCGTAGGCATTCCACAGATTTTGTCACCCAACGCTGCCTTTAATTCTCCACCGCTTATCATTTGAACCAGCCGTGCCTTTGCCGCCTGCTTCGCTCCCAATGCAGTAAACTGACTGGATACCTCCATACCATGCTGAATCTGCTCTTCCTTCCAAAGGTTCATATAATAAGCATGCCGCTTCAATCTCATTTCCCAAAAGCTTGGTTTATCATCACTTCCACTTTTCGAATAGGTAATTCTTCCCGGACTATGGGATTGTGCGTTTGCAATATTACCGTCTTCACCTATTACAATACTTTGGGACACTCCTTCCCAACAACCGGGCCGAATTGCTTCATTTACCGCCTGCTCATAGGTAAACCACGCCTCAATTCGCGCCATGATCTCATCTGCATATTCCGGTTCCCGTTCCATCCGTTCCTGAACCTTGGGATGAATCACCACTGCCTTACTGCCCGGGCGTACAGAGCTTAATGCACGAATTGCCTTTGAATCTCCATAAGCCGGATTGGGGCCCTTAGGCTCCCAGTTTTCTAAAGCTTCTGTATCTATATTTTCCTGATACAACAAATAATGCGGATAGTCATTTCGACTTCGCCAGTACCCACTGCTGCCATCAAATACATGATATACCAGCCCCGGATATTTTGCCTTTAGCCGTTCCTCCAAAGAAAGCGGCTGGGTTTCTGCTATTTCCTCCGCCTGATGCTGTTGAATGGCTTTTACTGCCGCATCCTGAAAGGAAGCTGCCTGTATCTTCGCCGTCTGTCCGTATCGGTTGGTTTGTGTCAGACCTGCCTGCTGCTTCCACATTAATGCCATCGTATCCATATTCATTTGTTTCAAATCCATAAGATTCATGTGTAATCTCCTTTCCATAACATGTTAACCCCTGTAAATCAAGAGCACTACATATCCAATTAAAAAAATGGTATCAAATCTTCATACAAACTGCAGACATCACTCATGAGAGGGGGAATTCCTGCATTCTTCTCTCCCTTTATCAGCTTTCTTTGCTCATAAAAATGTTTCAGCCATAACTTTTCATAATGTTCCTTTAATTCCTTCTTCCGTTTTTTTCTGGCTTCTATGTAACTGTCATCTTTTACCTTATTCCGGAATTCATCTGAACCGGAAGACCAGCTGGATGCCCGGTACTCTTTATCGGTGGCACCTATGGTAATAATGGAATCCACCTGATGGATAAAGCTTCCCGTTGTATCCCGTCGAATCAGATCCATCATCTGTTTCCGGTATTCCGGTTCTTCTTTCATACGTTCCCAGCCTTTATCCGTAATATTGATTGCCAGATGATCTATAGTCGACGTTTTGGGAATCGCTGCAACCTCTTTCCAGAATTCCCTCTGGAACAATTCCATTTCCTGCTCCTTCGTCAACTGTACGTCTTCCGGCAACTCTTTTCTTCCTACTGCCTCCATTCCTTTTAGGGACAAAATCCTGCTAAAATCATAAGGATTTCCTTTTACCGCTTCCTGTCCCTGTTTATAAATATAATTCTGAACATATGCATTTGGTAAATCTGCTAATCCTAAACTCATATTCCGCCTCCATAATCTCTCTGTCGGTCAAAGGTCTGCTTCCCGTTCCTACATAAGCATATTAATACTAAAGGAATCAAAGTTCTCTTCCTCTTCTGAACCGGAATCCGCGTTGGCTATTTCACTCATTCTCTTCTGTGCCTTCTGAATCAGCGCTTTCACCTTCGCCACCTCATTTTCATCACACATACCCGTCTGCACACCATTCTGACAGTCTGACAAATCACCATTCAGCAGTCCCATAACCATTCTTAATTGAGCCGGATTCTTGGCTGAGGCAATCTGACGAAGCCGCTTCCCTTCATTTACAGCTACCGTTCCGCCCCAGGTCTCGGTTTCCATGTTGCCATCTTTATCAATCTTAATTTTCATGCCCTGGAAGCCTTTTACATTCTCCTCCGCATGCTGTACCATGTAATCGGCATCTTCAAGCAGCTTTTCCAATTCTGTACGTTTTTCTTTGTCCTGAAAGCATTTTCTCAAATAACTGCCGGATATGGTAACGATTCCCTTGTTGTAGGCATCATACTTGCCTTGCAGATACTTTATATATTCCCGGATATCCTTAAACTCCTTCTCCGACTCCGAAGAAGCCTCCTCAACATCAATGTCTTCCACACTCTGATATTTCATCCCGGTGCTTCGATACCGCATATCATCGTAGAGCTGCCCTAATTCTGCTTCTTTTTTTGCCTTCCGCTTTTCAGCACGTTTTTCTTCCTGCTTTTTCTTTAACCGCTTTGCCGTCAGTTTTGCAGCATTTGATTTCCCGGACTTTGCAGCAGATTTTGCCGGGTTTGCATTGTCATATAGAAAACTCATGCTCCGCACCTGTGGATGGGAAGCAGAAGTTGATATACTATGGTCTGAAGTACAGCTGCCCCGGTAAGGTATGCCGTCTGGGCCTGCATATTTTCTATTGCTTTCCGCCAGGGAGAATACACTGCCGGTCAGGTGTGATGTCACATTCCTTCCATCACTGTATTGCAGGGTATATCCATTCTTCCCCTGAAGCTCACTATCCATCAGTCCGTATACCTTAGCCCGATATGCAGGATCGGATGCCATTTTCTTCATCTGGCTGCTGTCAATATACAGATAGAACTTCCCCGGAGTCACATCCCTTGGTTCAGAAGCTGTCAGAGTGTACTCCGGAAACAGTTCCTGAATTTCTTTCTTTAATTCATCCTCTGTCAGAGTGCCATCCCCCTCCTGTCTGGATATTACAGAAGAATAGTAGGATACAGCCTGCTGCTTATAGCTTTGAAATCCCTGGTTCATATCCTCCAGATATTTATATACTTTATTGGTATTCCATACCGGATTGTGTGTTTGTTTACTTTTTGAAGTATTGGTGGGTGCATTTGCATAAACACCCGCCGCTGATACATTAAATGCCATCTCATTTCCTCCTTTCCACTATATAAAATCAGCTCCGGAAATCATACCGGTTTACAAATGCAGAATAAATATCTCCCGCAGCATTATATTGACCGGATGCACTATTCATATTGACAGTCGCATTATCCGAGATTCGTCCTGCCAAAAATGCCGTCTTCTCTGCAAAGCTTTCTGAACCACTAAGAACCTTCTTCAAACTGTCTATATCCGCTTTTTTCATTTTATCAGAATCCAGCTTCAGGCTTCCGTCCTTCCCAATGGTAATTCCAATGTCACTAAGAGCTTCCTTGTTCTCAGCCGCTGCCTGTCTTAACATCTGTCCATAGAAATCATTCAAAGTTCCCGGAAGGGCTTGAAGCTGCTTTTGTGTATCGTTCCATCCGGCTACCATTCCTTCAATTCCGGCATAAATTTCTTTGTTATCTCCATCCCCCTGATATTTATCCAATATGGAACTTCCATTTTTCGTCACAAATTTTTCAGCCTGCTGCTGCAGCCGGTCTGCTGACTTTTTCAATTTCTCCTGCTTCTGCTTTTGAGCAGCATTGGATGCTGTATTATTCTTCTTATTCAGCACCTGCAGCAGATCATTTCCTGTACCGGCCTGATTTACCTGATCCAAAAGAGTTCCGCAGGTAAAGGAAAGTCCTCCTTTCTTTGCTGTATTATTCAACATTTGGGTTGTAATTCTCATTTATAAAACCTCCTTAAGCTGTATTGTCTGATTCATGTTCTTTTTATAATCATCTGCGGCAGAAGCTGCGGTATCAGACATTCCCATACAGGTATATGCTCCGGCAGCTGTAGTACCGCCCGTAAGAAATGCTGTCAAATCCTGTTTCTGCTTTCTTGCTGCCTCTAAACTCCGCAATTGATTTTCTCTTCTCTGTTTTGCTTTCTTCTCCTGTTTTGCCTTATTCTCAGCCTCTACTCTTGCTCTGGTTTCCGGTGACTCTTCTCCGCAGAGATAGTACGTTACCGTTCCGTCCGGGTGAATGACCACACCGCTGGAAATCATTCGATGCCCCATGGCTGCCAAAAAGGCTCTGGTCTGGGGCAGATTATCAAAATGCTCCTGTATCCTTTGCTCATAATAGGCTGCCTTTTTCGGATCATTTGCCATTTCCTTTAAAATATTTGGTGCAATCACTACATTACCCGCACCAAATGTGCCATAGCCTAATTTATCCATGCTTCTTTGGTCTTTACCTACATTTTGAACCATTATTTTCCCAAATCGTTCCTCTAAATGCTTCCGGTAAGCATCCAGCCGGGATGCATCCGTCTCTGCCGCATTCTGCAAGCTATGGATAAAGTCTGCTCCTCCAGCCTGTGCCTTCTGCGTTTTATCCGCATGCCGCTGAGCCTTCAGAACTGCTCCAATATTTGTAACATCCATATATAAAACCTCCTTTTCATTACCACATAAATCCAAATGGGCCCAGATATAAGCCACCTTCAATTACTGTATCGACAAGAACCGGAAACATCCCTTCCGAAATGTAATGACAGGACATGGAATTGTAGTAAATAGAAAAAGCACTACCGATATCGATAGTGCCTGATTATTATAAGCTTTGCCGGATATCCGCTGTGGGCTGTTCCTCCCGCTCACGCTGCTGCAGCATAACCGTAACCCGAAACTTATTCCCGTTTATTTTAATATCCACTCCCCCCAGATAACGTTCTGCCGTCTCTTTTACATTTCCAAGACCAAGTCCATGCTCCGAACCTCCTTTGTCCTGCATGCTTAACTTGGTAGTCCGGAGAAGCCCATCTTCATTCCATTGTACTGCTATGCCATTGAAGGAATTCTCTACCTCCAGCAGAAGAAACGATGCCTTCCGCTTTAATACCAGCCGGATATACCGTTCCGCCGGTTCTACCTTCTGACAGGCTTCTATTGCATTGTCCAGAAGGTTGTTCAGAATAATTCCCATATCAAATACAGAAATCTGATTTTCTTCTGTATAGTAAAACTCTACTTCAAAATGAATCTCAAGTGCTTCTGCCAGCCGGTATTTATCATTTATAATCACATCTGTAACCGGGTTACCGGTGGTGTATTTATAATCCAGTTCCTGAATGGTTTCATCCAGCCTTGCAATATAAGAATCCACTGCCTCATATTGCTCTCCGGCTACCAGTCCCTTGATATTCATCATGTGATTTTTCATCTCATGCCGCACCTTTCGAATGCTTCCGTAGAATTGCTCTGCCTCTTCCAGCCTGTGCTTCATGGCTTTCACCTGCTGCTCCTCTATGAAGTGCTGCTCCTTTTCTCTCTGAAGTTCTCTGTTTTTCTGATAAATATAGATTGCCGAAATCTCTCCCAGATATAGTAATATAGCAAGAACAGGAAGCTTCCAAAGCATCTCTTTCCTGTTGTCATATAACAGAAACACCTCCTGATCGAGCTTTACCTGCATCAGATCCACTACCATTCCGGTCAGCATAATTCCCACTACATTCAATATAGACAAAAAACATACATCCTGCCACTTCATGGAAATCTCCTTTTTCATAATTCGCATCAGCAGCAGAACCATAGCAGCAAAACACAACCCATATACCACCATCAACAGACATTGGCACAGCAGCAGCCGCTGATAGAGCTTCACCAGATACTCTGTATCGTTAAGATCCAGAGTTACAATCAAATAATCTGCAGTTCGCTGATACAGACTGGTAGCGATCAAGAAACTTAAAGAACGCAGATTGTAAAATAAGGAAAGAACAAATATGGTCTTTTCTAGTCTTTTTCCATATATTAAATACGTATATCC
>JAIECC010000206.1 GCA_029068665.1 Lachnospiraceae bacterium | reverse complement strand
GCCCAATGATATATACATATGTCCAAGCTGTATGCAGAATACCTTTGATACCTTTAGCAACAGCAGCAGTATGCAGTTTATGGATCTAAGCAATTTTGATATGTCTCAGTTTCATTTAGGCGGGGCACAGGATATCCCTAAGTCCCAGAAGGTGAAAAAGAAGAAAAAAGAAGAAAAGAAAAAAGTACCGGAGCTGGATTTAAAGACCATACCTGCACCACATATCATGAAGGCGCAGTTAGACGAGTATGTAATCGGACAGGATTATGCTAAAAAAGTGATTTCCGTAGCCGTGTATAATCATTATAAGCGTGTTTTAACGGATACTATGGATGATATTGAAATTGAGAAATCCAACATGCTGATGATCGGGCCTACCGGAAGCGGAAAGACCTATCTGGTAAAGACCATTGCAAGACTATTGAATGTTCCCCTGGCAATTACCGATGCCACTACTCTGACAGAGGCAGGGTATATTGGGGATGATGTGGAAAGTGTCTTGTCTAAGCTGTTAGCCGCTGCGGATAATGATGTGGAACGGGCAGAACGAGGAATTGTATTCATTGATGAAATTGATAAAATTGCCAAAAAGCGGAATACCAACAGCCGGGATGTCAGTGGAGAATCTGTACAGCAGGGTTTGTTAAAGCTGTTAGAAGGAGCAGAGGTAGAGGTTCCGGTAGGTGCCGGGAGCAAGAATGCCATGGTGCCCCTGACTACCATTAACACAAAGAATATTTTGTTTATCTGCGGCGGTGCTTTTCCGGATATTGAGGACATCATCAAGGCGAGACTGAATAAGCAGTCCTCTATGGGCTTTCGGGCGGATTTAAAGGATAAGTATGACGGAGATGATAATCTGTTGAAGCAGGTTACCATTGAAGACCTGCGGGAATTCGGAATGATACCGGAGTTTCTGGGCCGTCTTCCGGTATTATATACCTTAGAGGCATTGGACCAGGAGAAAATGGTTCAGATTCTGAAGGAGCCGAAGAATGCAATTTTAAAACAGTATCAGAAGCTGTTAAGTCTGGATGAGGTAGATTTACAATTTGATGAATCTGCCTATGAAGCCATTGCAGAAAAAGCCATGGAGAAGAAAACCGGTGCCAGAGCCTTACGGGCAATTATTGAGGAATTTATGCTGGATATTATGTACCAGATTCCGCGGGATGACAGCATCGGACGGGTGACCATTACCGGAGCCTACATCCGGGGAACCGGTGCACCGCTCATTGACATGCGGGGAGTACTGGCATTGGAAAGCTGAAGATTTTTAACTATGGATAAAACAGTGGTCTTTTACCAAGGGGAGCTAGTATGAAATCATATGGATATATGCTTTTTTCTGTGATATGTTATGTGATTCTATGTGTGGTTTTTTTAGGAATATTTGAAAAAAAGCGTGGAGAACTGAAAAAAAGGTATCAGTATTTCATATTAACCGGCCTGATACTTGTGAATATCTGCGTTACGGAACTATTTGCAGAGCAACTTCTGATGAAAGAGTGTCTGATTGCAGGAGTGACGGCATGTGCTATGCTGTTTTTGTTTCAGGGCAGGCGGGTCAGAGTGTTTATGCTTACCCTGTTGTATCAAAGTGGAAGTTTGATGATAGACAATGTAATTGGCTCGTTGCTCATGAAATACGCTCCTGTTTTGCTGCTTCCGGAAGTGACTGTATCGACAGTCGGTTCCGGAAGCAGTCTTTTGTGTGACAATATACGGTTTTATCTGATTATCTTTTTAAAGCTATATCTGAGTAAAAAGTCAGCCAAAGCATTAAAAGAAATGGATCAGCTGCGCATTTGGGGTGCTGCAGTCTTCCATATTATTATCATTCTTTCCTGTCTGGAACGTGTTATCCATGGAACCGGGAATACCTTCTGGTATGTTGCCATTGGTCTGCTGCTTATGAATGTAATCCTGTCTGAACTGCTCAATGATATACTGAAACGATATACAAAGCTTCAAAAGGAGCAGCTGGTCCGGAATAAGGTTGAAAATGAAACCAGACTTCATCAAACCATTTTGAAAAGCTATGAGAGACAAAAAAAACGGGAACATGAGTATAAAAATCAAATTCTATGTGTCACAGCAATGGTTCAGGAAGAAAAATATGCAGAGCTGAAGGAGTATTTAGAAGAGGTGGATCGGAGTATTACCAATGGCATGGAGTTGTTTGATACCAATCACAGTATGGTGAATACGATTCTGAATCTTAAATATCAGGAGGCAGGAAAAAGAGACATTTTGTTAGTTGTTAAAATCAATGATTTGTCAGAGCTTCCGATTTCGGATGAGGATGTGGTAACGATTCTTTCTAACCTTTTGGATAATGCAATGGAAGCCTGTGAAGTCTGTGACGACAAGGTGATAAAACTAAAATTTGTTAAGAATGTGGCTCGAATCATTCTTTCCGGCAGAAATACGTTGGCAAAGCCGCCTCAGATCATGGATG
>JAIECC010000205.1 GCA_029068665.1 Lachnospiraceae bacterium | reverse complement strand
TTAAAAAGCTGATACAAAAAGGTTCAATCGTATTTTTAGATAAAGGAAAGCCAAGGAAATCCCATTCATAGATTTTAGTTGTATAAAAAAATAAAAATCAGGAAAATGACTGACATTCAGATCACTTTCCTGATTTTCTTTATATGGTACATTAAATATAAAACTATTTTTTGATACAAAAAGCAAAATATCCTTTTCCGCCCATATCAAATAACAGGTTGTAGGGAGGATATTCCTTATCAAAGGTCCGGGTGAACTGTTCAAAGGTCAGCATATCATTTCGTTCCAGCTCGTATCCGTCTGTAAGGATAAAATGGGTTGCAACACAGTCTACAAATTTTTGTGAAAGAACTTTCATGGCATAGACTACGGTTTTATCCAGTTTTTTTAGCTGTTTGCCCAGAATTGCTTCCAGGGTTCGCAAAATCATCTGATTTTCATAAACTAAAAAGACCTGTAGCCGCTTGCCGTCTTGTGCTTTATAATTCAAACGGTAGCAGAGTGCATTTCCGAAAGAAAAGTCTTCCCCGCCATAATGGGTACTGATGGTTTGGGCATTTACCCGAAACAAATCCTGCACTACCTGGATAATGGCTTTTTCAAGAGAATTCATCTCATCATCTTCAGGCTGATGAATCCATTTATTGGAGGAGCGTCCTGTAATGGCACGATCTTCAATCATAATATGCCCGTTCAGCCATCCGATGCAGATTCCAAGAAAATGCTGGATAGATTCCATAGAATATTGCTGTTCTTCTAATTCACGTTCCAGTGCAGGAATGGTCTTATCACGCATATTATCATGGAGACGTTTATGCATTTCATATTGGGGGTACTGAATGGATACCATATAAGCTTCTTCCTCTGCAAAGTGCTTAAAGGTATAATTCTTAAAGTATTTGATTCCCTCCCGGCAGGCATGCTGTTGCTTTTCCATATCCTCATTCAGATTGAGCAGCTTGTCAACGATTGAAAAAAGCCGTTGGTGTGCTTTGTCAATACTGTCTACACCAATGTTAAAGCGGTCACTCCATTTTAATTCATTCAAGACTCCGGCCTCCCCTCTGATAAATGTTGTTTCAACTGGAAAATAAGTATGAAAATAGTTTATCATATTCGCCATTATTTAACAACAAAGCATTTTGATGATTATCAAAAACCAGTTCCTGATTCGGCAGAATTCATTAAAATTTTGTTAATTACGAAT